>JAACJX010000312.1 GCA_014237545.1 Ardenticatenia bacterium
CTGGGCAAACGCCTCTACCATCAGCCCGGCGCCGCGATTTCGCTCTATCCCGCCAAGATCGAGGACGACGGGTGGCGCGTCCGCCTCAGGCGGGGGGCAGGCGTCTCCCAGCGTGATAAACTCCGGCCCCGGGAAGTTGAACAACGTCACCTTTGGCACGTCAACCGATTGAAAGTCGGCGGCGATCGAGTCATCGGCAAAAATTAACCCGTTCTCGCCGCGGGCCAGCGCCGGTTCCAGTCGCCGGAACAAGGCCGACAAGGGAACCCTGATAAAGCCGGGCAGATAATCCTTGACCGCGATGAAGTCGGCGTTGGCTTCGTGGATGTCGTAGNTCGTCGGCCGGCCGCTTTTCNGGCGAAGGTAAGGCGTCACCAGCAGCAACTCGGGATCGTGGATGTGGTAGATATCCGCCCTGGTTTCCAGCGCCAGGCGGGCCAGCCGTCGCCAGAGGAGCGGCCGGCGACTGCGCGGCAAGCGCGGCAGAGCCCTGATGCGCACGCCGTCTCGCTCTTCATCCCGCTCATGGACGGCGATCAGGGTGACATCATACCCGGCTCGCGCCAAAGTGCGGGCTTCGCGGTAGAAGACGCGGTTATCCAGGGCCAGGTGGACCGACGACAAAATGGTTGCTTTGACAGGTTTGAGTTTCATCGCGCGAGGCACTCTCTGTAGACGTCGGCGGTCAGTCGCCCTATATTGTCCCAGTTCAGGCCATCGGTAATTCGCCGCGCGGCGTCGCGCATTTGCTTCTGGTCGCGCTGCTTAATGTCGACAAGCGCATTTTCCAATCCGCCTGGTTGTTTCGCGTCATAGATAATCCCGGCATCGGGTGTGACAAGCTCGGGCAGACAGCCCAACGCGGGTACGACCTGCGGCAAGTCGAAAGTAAGGCCGGCAATGACTGAACTGGAAGTTAGTACTTGGTTAAAGGGAGCAACCATCACGTCGGCCGACCGAAAGTAGACTTGCATCTCCTCGACCGGGATGTAGTTCGCGCGGATACGAATCCGGCCGTCGCCGGCCGCGGCTTTCATCAGTTGAGAAACAACACGCTCGCTTCGATTTCGCCCGGCGATGATCAACATGTCCCGCTCACCGGCCACCTTTTTGAAAGCAAAAATTAAATGATCCAGCCCCTTGTAAGCGGTGATATTGCCCAGNGCCAGGTAGACGAACAGGNCAGCCTCAACTTCGANNTGCCGGCGCGCCGCGGCGCGGGGAATGGTGTCAGGATACACGTCCCGGTGATGGCCGTGAGGGATGACGGCGAGGAGCCCAGAGCGCGGGAACCGAGACAGTAACTCGCGCCGGCCAAACTCGCAGTGGGCGATCACTGCGTCTGCTTCCCGCATCATCAAACGGCGTATCGCTTTGTCCACAGGCAGAAAGATGGGCCGGTGGGGGAGAATATTGTGGGCTGTCCACACGATGCGATAGTCGAGAGCGCGGGCGTCCCGAATGTGATTNATGAATTTNNCGACCTGAATNGGGGTGAGNAACCGCCTCATGTACAGGCCCGATAGCCAGTGGTAATGAAGGATTTGTACGCGGCGGCGATGTTCGCGCAACCATTGGCCGGAGGGCAGCGTGTCAAGCATGTCAACTGACACCCCGGCGACCGCCAGCGCGTCGCGCAGTAAGATCTGGTAAGGGTTCGGGTAAATCGGCAGGAAGGCGACGTTCATTTCACTTCGGGTGCGTTCATCGCATATACATGCCGGACAGCAGCCGTTCGGCCAGCAGGCGCGGCACCGCGAATGGAAAACGGCCGAGCGCCGCCGGGACGCGCGGCCAATTCCGGGTCAACCTGAGGGCCGCGGCGTCGAGCCGGCGCGTTTGTTGTACAAGATGATTGGGGTGCCACCACGCCCCGTATTGACGCGTGACGCGGCCGTGCTCCAGTTGGCGGGGCAGCCCGCCGGTGCGCGTCAGTGCCTGGGGCTGGACGCGGTAATAGGCGAAATCGCGAGGGATGTAATGAAAGATACCTTTGGCGTGGGCGCGTATGAACCACTCCCAGTCAAAGACCCAGCGCAGGCTCTCGTTCAAGGGACCGGTTTGCTCCCAAAGCCCTCGCCGCCAGAAGGCGGCCGGCTGTAGGATGGGATCCTTGTTGACCAGGTATTGGCGCGTAAAGGCGCGGCGAACGAAGCGGCAGGGCTCCATGCGGCGGCCGAACTCGTCGATGTACCAGCCTTCGCCATAGACTAGATCGACTCCGCTGCCCTCCANAAAGGCCGCGGCTGCGGCCCAAAGCGCGCCGGGTAAGTAGACGTCGTCGGCATTTAGCCAGGCAAAAATATCACCCGAAGCCCTGTCGAAGGCGCGGTTGATCGCNTGCGCCGGCCCTCGATCCGNCTGGCTGAACCAGTCAGNCAGGAACGTCGCATAGTGCTCNATAACTTGCAGGCTGCCATCGTTCGATCCGCCGTCGGCGACGATGTATTCCAGATTCGGATACCCTTGCAGCAACACCGAGCGCATAGCCGCCTCGATATAGCGTCCCTGATTGAGAGACGGCGTGACAACGGTGATACGGGGCAGGTNGCCGGCAAGNGTATGNTCACNGGNGGCCGCGCCTNNCTCCGCCGACCACGGCCAGGCNCCCCGNATATCCCTGGGGTCTGCTTGTTCCATGGGCTGCGGTAGCATTACAGAGTTGCCGTTCATGCCTTTAAAAGATACCAGAATAACCGCAGATCCAGCACCCGATGGTAGCTAAAGCTCTGCCGGTAATAGGCAAGGGCCTTCTTGCGGTTAGGGGAGGGGGTGAACAGCAGGGCATCGGCCGCCGCCCGGCGCAGCAACTTGGCACGAAATTGATCCAGCTTTTTCCCCGGGGCGTCACCGGGTGGTTGGCTCAGGCTGGCGATCAACGACGCATATTTATGCTCGATGTGGTCAACAGCGTCGAGGTGCAACTCAACCGGCTTGCTAGAGAGACCACGTCCATGACGTTTATATTCGCATAGTGATTCGTCAACGTAAGCGAAACGCGGCACGGCGGCGGCCAGTCGCACCCGCATGTCCCAATCGCCATAGATGACATAGGTTGTATCGAAGTACCCCGCCTCGCGCCAGAGACGAGTAGGCGCGATCTCGGAGCGAAAGAGGGTGTTGCGGGGCAGGTCGAGGGTCAGCACCTGCTGCAAGATAAGCCCTTCCGGCGGCCGCCGGGTTGTGGCGTCGGACCACAAGAACAGGCGCTGTCCCGATCCATCGGTGAAGTAGAAATTGGAAAACACGCCCTCCGGCCGGTCAGTCATGGCCAGTCGGTTTNTCTCTCGCTCCAGTTTGGCCGGCAGCCAGCGATCATCACCNTCCAGAAACGACAGGTATTCTCCCTGGGCGGCGTCNATTATCTGATTGCGCGCGTGATTGGGCCCGCCGTTGCGATTCNGGAGGATGGGGCGAATTAGATCGGGATAGCGACTGGCAAAGCTCTCTATCAGCGCAACGGAATCATCGGTGGACGCGTCATCCGTGATAATAATCTCGGATGGAAGCAGGGTTTGCGCCAGCACGCTTTCGATGGCCTCTCGCAAAAGCGCGCTCTGNTTGTAGGAAGTGATGCCAACCGTAATCTTCATAGCGNCCCGGATGCCTCCTCTGCGGGAATCGTCTGTTGGCTGCGCAGCATTCCTTTCAAACGCCGCGCCTGGCTAATTATCTCTTGCCTCTCGAACGTCCACATGAGACAGGCAAATACCAGAGTGAACGCGACCGCCTTACTGATGCCGGTTATCCAGTCATTGGGGCAAGCGAAATAGAAGCAAGCGATGGCATCCGCGGTGATTGCGGCGGCCGTGCCGGCGGCGACGGCGAGGGCCGGCACGGCGAACAAGCGCCGCACAGACAGGTCGACATGCTCTCGAGCCGCCCGGAGGAGGGGTATCAGTCCCACCAGAAGCGTGATATTCATCACGATCGCCACGCCCTCAATTCCATAAGGTAAGCCAAGGGCAAACATCCCGGCGATGAGAATAACGAGTTGAATTATCCTAACGCGAATGATCCGCTCCGGTTGACCGACGGCCAGAAAGACCTGGCTGATGGTGACGCGGATTGGGTCGAGCAGGGTAAAAATGGCCATCAGCCGGAAGGCAGGCACCATTGGCAGCCATTTTTCCCCAAGGGCGATCCGGACGAATTCCGGAGCGATGAGCACAAGCAGGCCGCCGAGCAGGAATCCACTGCGAACGAGGAGCGCGTTCGTTCGAAAGAAGGCCTGAGAGAGCCTGAGCCGCTCTCCTTTCAGTTCGGCATACGTGCCGCCGGCGACCATATTGACGGGAAAAGCGATCAGGCGGCGCGGATAGGTGGCGAAGGTGTAGGCGCGGGAATAGAAGCCCAAGGCCTGGTTTCCCAGAAATGCGCCGACCCAGATGTCATCCAGATTATCCAGCGCTTCGCTGAGAACGCTACCCACCATTGCCCGGCCGCCGTACCTCAGGTAATAGCGCACTGTATCGCGAAGCCACAAGAGGCGCGGCCGAAAAACAGGCTGCCACAGGTAAAGAATGACTAGCGCCAAGGCCAGGGTAACGACGTCGGTGGCCAGAAGCGCGATCAGGCCGAAGCCGCGGTAGGCGAGGGCCAACGCCGCCAGCGTGGTTGCCACGGCCGTCAGCAGATCGAGCAAGGCCAGGCGGCGATGATCTACCCGGCGGGTAAGAATAATCTTGGGCGTATCGGTCAGATAGAGCCCGGCAAAGGCCAGGGTCAGCACGATGAGGGCGAGCCGCAGTTCGGCGCTGGTGAACAGCAGGGCTGCAGCGATGAGGAGGGCGGCCCAGGCCGTGGTCAGGATCAGCCGCAGGGTGAAGTGCACGGCCGCGGCCTGTTGCTCGTTTGCGGTTTCATCCACACGGTGCAAGAAGGCGCTGCCGAGCCCGAACATCGGCAGTATGCCGCTGAAGGTCACAATAGAGGATGCCAGGGCGTAGACGCCGAAGGTCTCGACCGGGAGCAAGCGCGCCAGCCAGATCGAACGTCCCAGGAGGATCGCGATCTTCAGCAGGTTGGCGAAGAAGTTCCACGCGACGGAGGTCACGCTCCGTTCGGCTAGGTTCATCGGGGCCTGCCCCCCGCGCTCACTATCCCCGACCGCTCATCGATGCTTGCCGAGAAGCTGCCATCGTTTGCTTATACCATTCGACGGTCTTGCGCAGTCCTTCGTCGAAGTCCGTGGTGGCCCGAAAGCCGAAATATTCGAAGGCGCGGTCCGTGTTCAACGCTCGGCGCGGCTGGCCGTTCGGCTTGGTCGTGTCCCACTCGATTCGGCCGTTGAAGCCGGTGTGGCGCGCGATGGTGTGGAGGAGATCGCGAATGCTGATCTCAAATCCTGATCCGAGGTTGACCGGTTCGCTGCGATCATATCGCTCGCTGGCTTGGACAATTCCTTCGGCCGCGTCTTCGACGTAGAGGAATTCTCGCGTGGCGGAGCCGTCACCCCAGGCAACAATGCTCTCCTCGCCGCGCTCCTTC
>JAACJX010000388.1 GCA_014237545.1 Ardenticatenia bacterium
AGGTCTGACTGGTATCGGTCATCAGGGAGGCCCCCTTCACCCGCATCCGACCAATCGTCATCGTCAGCGCGTCGGATAATGAGTCGGCCGCTGTGCTGAGAAAGTTGCGCAAAGAACGCCGGGCGCGGCGAAAAAGNCCGGGATGCAAGGATTTCTCCATGCTTCGGGCCCGCCGCGCCTGCAACTCGGGTGTCAGGTCGCGCGCGTAGCGGTAGANGGCGTGCAGGCTCGCGTACTCATCCTTGTAATAGATGTAGCTCGTCTCCATGTGCTCATCGTCCCGGACGTCGACGCTATAGATTAGCTCNAACCCGGTGGGATACAGNNTCATGTCGCCCCANATAATNCGACTGCCATCGCGTTCAACAGTCACNCGNTAGCCGTCGAAATCCTTCAGGCAACGATCCTCATGCCGCGCGCGCATCCACGCGCCCAACAGCGCGGTNAAAACGATNACGCCCAGGGTGATGATAAATGACCAGTCNANCANTCCNAACANNGNNGGCNNCTTCTATTNGAAATNAGAAACNGGGNTTCTTCNGAAGAAACCCNGTTTCNAANANAANGTCGANTTNCAAACNTNCNAATTCNTAANTNNNGGTTCCCACTTCCTTCACCGCCTTCACCATNTCCTCTTCCCGCTCCATCGTGAAGCCCAGCTTCTCGCTGATCTCGATCATGCCGCGATTCTCCGGTAGCATGTAGGCCACGACGCGCTCGATGCCCTCATCGGCGCCGAAGGCCAGCAGGTTTTGCAGGAGCTGCGTGCCCACGCCGCGACCCTGGAAATCGTCGCGCACCAACATGGCGAACTCGGCATCGGTCGGGTTCGGCAGGCGCGTCAGCCGGGCCACGGCCACGATCTCCTGCTCCCCTTCCGCGTTGGGATGCTCCACCACCAGGACGATGTCCCGGTCGTAGTCCACGTAGCAGATGCGCGTCAGCCGCTCGTGCTCCACGCGCTGGTCGAGGTTGAAGGCGCGGAAGTAGCGCAGGTAGACGCTCTCCTCCGACAGCTTCTCGTGGAAGCGCACCATCTTCGGCTCGTCCTCGGGACGGATCGGCCGCAGCACGAACGACTCGCCGGTCTTGTTCTGGAACTGCTTCACGTATTGCGACGGGTAGGGCCGGATGGCCAGCTTCGGCAGCTCTTCTTCTTTGACTTCCGGCTCGTATAGCACCACGCGGCCGTCGAGAGCGATGATCTGCTCGTGGGACACGAACAGCGGGTTGATGTCGATNTCCTTGATCCAGCGCTGCTCCACGACCAGCTGGCTGAAGCGCACGAAAAGCTTGTCCAGCTCGGCCAGGTCGACCGGGGGCCGGCCGCGCACGCCCTTGAGCGCGTTGAAGATCTTCGTCCGCGACATGGTCAGGCGGGCCAGCGTCGTGTTCAGCGGCGGGATGGCCAGGGCGCGGTCCTTGAAGACCTCGACCAGCGTGCCGCCCGTGCCGAAGAGCACCACGGGGCCGAACTGCGGGTCGGGGCTGGCGCCCAGGATCAGCTCGTAGCCGTCCTTCAGGTTCAGCATCGGCTGCACGGTGACGCCCAGGAAGTCGGCCGGGCTGAACTTCTGGCCGACGGTGCGCNCCATCGTCGTGTAGGCGTTGCGCACTTCGTCGTCGTTCGACAGGTCNAGGCGCACGCCGCCNACNTCGGTCTTGTGGGTGATGGTNTCCGAGTTGAGCTTCAGCACCACCGGNAAGCCGATCTCGTTGGCGATGCGCACCGCCTCGTCGGCNGATTTGGCCAGCTTGGTCGGCACGGTGGGGATGTCATACGCCTCCAGCACCTGCTTCGACTCGTATTCGGTCAGGATGGTGCGGCCGGTCTGGCGAATCTGGTCGAGCATTTCCTTGATGAGGTAGTGCTTGAAGCCCGTCTCGCCGAAGTCTTCGGCCAGTTCCGGCGTCTGGTAAAGCGCCGTCAGCCGCCGGTTGTAGCGCCACATGTAGTTGAACGTCTGCGCTGCCGTGTCGGGATAGGCGAAGGTGGGAATGTTGGCCTTGTTCAGTATCGCCTCGCCGCTGCTGACTTCCGAGCCACCCATCCAGCTGGCCAGGATCGGCTTGCCGTAGGCGTAGCCGGCGGGCCGGGCGAACTGGTCGGCCAGGGCGCGGGCCGTCTCGGTCGGGTTGGTCATGGCCTGCGGCGTCAGGATGACGAGCGTGCCGTCGCTATTATCGTCGTTGATGGCGATCTTGATCGCCTCGGCGTAACGCTCGGCGTCGGCGTCGCCCAGGATGTCGATCGGGTTGTTGTGGCTCCAGTGGGCCGGCAGCAGCTTGTTGTACTGCTCCATTGCCTCATCGGAGATGGGCGTCAGCTGCCCGCCGCCGGTGATCAGCGCGTCGGTGGCCAGCACGCCGGGGCCGCCGGCGTTGGTGACGATGGTCAGGCGCGGGCCGCGCGGCCGGGGCTGCTTGCTCAGCACCTCGGCCATGGAGAACAGGTCGGAGATGGTGTCGACGCGCAGGACGCCGCTGCGGCGGAACGCGGCCGCCAACACCTCGTCGCCGCCGGTCAGCGAGCCGGTGTGGGACGCGGCCGCCTTGGCCGCCTCTTCGGTGCGGCCGGGCTTGATGACGATGATCGGCTTGGTCAGGGCCACCTCGCGCGCGGCCGACAGGAACGAGCGCGCGTCGCCGATGGACTCCATGTAGAGGACGATGCTCTTGGTGTTCGGNTCGTCGCCCAGGTAGTGGATCAGGTCGCCCNAACCCACNTCGAGCATNGAGCCGATGGAGACNAAGGCGCTGAAGCCNACGTTCTCGCGGAAGCTCCAGTCGAGGATGGCCGTCAGCAGCGCGCCGGATTGGCTGATNAAGCCGACCGAGCCGGGCCGGGCCATCGTGCTGGCGAANGTCGCGTTCANCCCGGTNATGGGGTTCATCACGCCCAGCACGTTGGGGCCGACGATGCGCATGTTGCTCTTGCGGGCGATTTTGAGGATCTGCTCCTCCAGGGCCACGCCCTCGGGGCCGGTCTCCTTGAAGCCGGCGGAGATGATGATCGCCGCGCGCACGCCCTTGTCGGCGCACTCCTGGATGATGCCCGGCACGGTGCGGGCCGGGGTGACGATGACGGCCAAGTCAACCTCGTCGGGGATCGCGCCGATGCTGGGATAGGCCTTGATGCCCAGGATGCTGTTGTACTTGGGGTTGACGGGGAAGATCGTCCCCCCGAAGGACGTGGAGATGAGGTTCCAGAGGATGGTACGGGCCACGCTGCCCTGCCGCTCGGTCGCGCCGATGACGGCCACGCTGCGCGGCTTGAACATCACTTCTAGCGGGTTCTTTTCCATGCGCAACACGTTGTGGGCGGTGCTGCGGATCATTTTTTCTGTATCGGTCATAACTCCCTCAATTGATTAAAATTTAACGCCGACTTCCTAACCGGCGAATGTAGCGCCGTCACTTAACCGGCCACCGGTCCGCACAAATTAATAAACTTGTGCTACAACCCCAACGACGACAGCACCTCGTCAAGCTGGGTCTGGTTCAGGCGGCCGTGGTCGTGGAGAATATCGAGCAGTTCGCGCAGCGTCGTCACGGCATGGACGCGATAGCCCTGCTCTTCCAGCATCGCCCGGCCGCCCTGCTCGCGGTCGATCAG
>JAACJX010000391.1 GCA_014237545.1 Ardenticatenia bacterium
CCGGCGCGGTCAGGCTGGGCGTCGGCGGCGTGGCCGTCGGCGGGTTGGGCACCAGCGGATCAGTTCCCTGGGCCACTTCCAACCCATCCGAAATGCCGTCGGCATCTGTGTCCGCCAGGTTGGGATTTGTTTTGTGAATGTTGACCTCGGCCGCATCGCTCAGACCATCACGGTCAGTGTCCGGGTTGCGCGGGTCGGTCGAATAAATCAGCACCTCATCGCCATCTTTCAGGCCGTCGGCGTCGGTGTCGGGGTTATTGGGATCGGTGCCGAGCAACGCTTCCTGCGTGTCGACCAGATTATCAGCATCGCGATCGCCCTCCACGGCGGCCGTCAGCGCCACGTTGGTGGCCGCGCCGCTCTGCGTGGCGACGACGATGGTCTGGGCGACGGCAACGGACTGCTGCGTGGCGAAGACTTGCTCATTCGACAGCGTCGGCGTNGGGGTTGGCGTCCCGCCNATGCCGAGAATGCGGCCCCAGTTGGTGAGCAGAGCTAGCCCGCCCAACACGCAAGCGAAAGTAAGCAGGAATATGATCCCATACAAGACGGANTTCGGGATCAGGGCGCGGGCGATGGCCTCGCCGGGCAGTGTTTTCTTGCCNCCCTGGGCCGATGCCACCTCGATCTCAAAAGGATAGACATCCCCCTCGCCGAACCAGTTTGTCTCGCGTGGCTCGAGAGCCAACTCGATATTAGCTGTCTGATTGGGCTGCAGCTTGATCCCGTCGCGTTCGCCCCGAAAGCGAATAAACTGCTGCAAGTCGCGGCCCGACACCCGAAACTCNCCCGGCGCATTGCCGGTATTATGGACGTTCACGACCAGTCGGCCGGGCAACCGCAACTCGGGAGGATCCATATCGGCGTCGAAAGCCACAAAGCCACTCAGAGTCAGCGCGGCGCTGATGCCGATCTTGGCCTGGGGATAACGCTGCGACACGACCTCGATGCGCACCCGCTGCCGGCCGGCCGGCGCGCCCCGGCCGCGGGGTGGGTTGATGGCAAACGGAACGGAGACTGTCTGGCGCGGGGGGACGGTGACGAACTCATCCGGCACCTCGACCCACGACGGATCGAGCCCCTGAACGCGCAGGCTGACGCGATCTTCCTGATCGCCCCTATTCTCGACGTCGACTTTTACCTCCAAACGCTTGCCGGGGTCGATGGCAAAGGTGTTGCGGGCCATGTGGAGGGCCANTGGCGCTTCGACCTCGGTCGGTGGCAGCGTCGGCTGCTCCGCCACTTGCGACGGCGTCGGCGGTGTCTCGGAAGCGGCCGACGGACCGACGTTGGGCGCGATGGCGATGCCCGCTCCCACCAGCCCCGGCGTGATCGGTGCGGAGATCGGCTCCCCCTTGGCTTCATCACCAGCGCCCAGCGGCGTCTCCGGACCTTGCAGGATCATGTCATACGGGCCGATGCGCAAAACAGAGCCGACGGACAAGGGTGTAGGCTCTTCCGGTTTGAGACGATATTCGTTAAGCCAGGTGCCGTTGACGCCGCCCAGGTCCACCGCCTCCCAGCCGAGAGAGGTCGCCTGCAGCCGGGTATGGTGGCGCGAGACNCCATCGGCCGGCAGGACGATATCATTGTCGAGGTTTCGCCCCAGCGTGATCACCGACCGCGTCAGGGGCACGATGCTGTCCGGGTGGCCGGGCGTCTGAATTTGAAGCTCGAACCCCACCGGAGGCTCGGCCACCTGGTCGAGGATGTCGAGCTCCTGATGGAGCATCACCCGCGTCGGCAGCCCCTCNAGGGCNACGAAGGCNCTGCGCAGCGCNTCNGCCATCTGCGCCCCGGTCTCNAAGCGCTCGCCGGGCGCTTTGGCCATGGCCCGCTCCAGCAGCGAGTCGATGATCGGCGGCACTTCNGGCCGCACGGTNCTGACCGGCGGNGGCTTCAACCCGTTGTGGTGGGCNGCGATCGCCNCGGTCAGCGTCTGGAAGGTGAACGGCAGGCGNTTGGCGATCANTTCATAGAGCACGACACCNAGNGAGTACAGNTCGGAGCGGCCGTCCAGTTCGCGGCCTTCACANTGNTCCGGCGACATGTAGGTCGGCGTGCCGACNGTGGCCCCGCTCTGGGTCAGGCTCGTGCCCTCTTGCAGTTTTACCAGTCCAAAATCGGTCAANAAGGCGCGAAACGGCTGCGCGCCCGCCTCNTCCGGCCTGCTAAGCCGCTTGAGGATGATGTTCCCCGGCTTNACGTCGCGGTGGATTATCTTGCGGTGGTGGGCGTAATCGAGCGCCTCGGCGATCTGAATGCCGATCTGCAGGCACTGGATGAGCGGCAGATACTTCTGTAGCCTCTGCAAGCGCCGCAAATGGTCGCGCAGGCTGCCGCCGTCGACGTACTCCATGGCGATGAACAGGCCAGACTCGGATTCGCCAAAGTCATAGACGCGAACGATGGAGGGGTGATCCAGTTGGGCCGCCGTGCGCGCTTCCTGCACCAGGCGCGCGCGGAACTCCTCCTGCCGGGCGATGTGGCTGTGCATCAGCTTGATGGCCACCTGCCGCTCCAGGTTCAGATCGGCGGCGCGATAGACCGTGCCCATCCCGCCGTCGCCCAGAAGCGCGTCAAGACGGTAGCGTTTGTTCAGGGTTTGACCGATAAGACTGGTCATCTATCCCTCCTAGCCGTGCGGCCGGCTCGGAGCCATTTCGGCCCGCGCCAGCACGTGTTCCAGAGCTTGCAGGAACGCCGCCACATCCGCTGCGTCGATCCAGTAGTGGGTGACGGCGCGAAAGCCGCGCGGCCCGTTTGTGCCCACCCAGATTCCGGCCGTCTCACGCAGGCCGCGGGCGACTTCCTCGGATGANAGGGGCACCTCGTCGTCGAGGTCGAAGAAGACCATATTGGTGNGCACCATATCCGNGTCGACGNTCACNCCGGGCATCCGGGCCAGCCCCTCGGCCAGCAACCGGGCGTTGGCGTGNTCATCGGCCAGCCGCGCGATCATCTCGTTCAGGGCGACGATGCCGGCCGCGGCCAGCACCCCTGCCTGGCGCATCCCCCCGCCCAGGATCTTGCGCGCCCGCCGCGCCCGGGCAATAAACTCGGCCGAGCCGCACAGGACGGAACCAACCGGCGCGCACAGCCCTTTGCTCAGGCAAAACGTGACGGAGTCCACATGTTGGGTGATCTCGGCCGCGTCGAGGTTCTGGGCGACGGCGGCATTGAATAGACGGGCNCCGTCCATGTGNACGGACAGACNGTGGCGGCGAGCNACGGCGGCAACGGCGGCGAAATAGTCCGGGGGCAACGGGTAGCCGTGCTTGCCGCCGTAACTATTCTCGACGAGCACCAACCGGGTCCGCGGCAGGTGGGGATCATCCTCGCGGATAGCGTCCTCAATCGCGTCCGGATCCATGCGCCCATAGGCATCGGTCGGTAGCGGAAAGGGCACGACGCCGCCCAGCGCCGCCAAACCGCCCGCTTCCCAGGAAAACACATGGCAATCGGCGCCGAGAATCGCCTCGTCGCCGCGTCCCGCGTGGCTGAGAATGGCGCTGAGGTTGCCCATCGTGCCGCNGGCCACGAACAGCCCGGCTTCNTTGCCGGTGCGCGCGGCGGCCAGAGCNTCCAGTTCGTTCACCGTGGGGTCTTCGCCGTAGACGTCATCTCCGACGGGAGCGGCGGCCATCGCCGCGCGCATGGCGGGTGTGGGCCAGCTGACGGTGTCGGAGCGGAAGTCGATTTTGTCCATGGCCGCTAGTTTACGTCAAGTCAACCACTTTGCAAGCGCGGGCAAGCCGCCTGCGGCCCGGCGAGTGTTAAAAAATTGGTCGCGCTTCAGCGAGCATCCATTAATTTTGGTTGTGGAAATCAGTAGAGAACGGACAGGGGAATGCCAGGCTTGCTGAACAAAGCGTCCGAGGTCGACGGCGGCACGAGCAGCCGCAACGCGCCGGGCTTCAACTCGCAGGTNAGCGGCGTGTAGCCGGCCCACTCGCCGTCGGTCTGGCATGGCATCTTCGGCCGCGTTTCGATGATGACGCGCCTGCCAGTCAGGCTCGTCACGCCGGGGTCCCACTCCTGCAAGTTAAACTGGACCTCGGTCAGATAGCGGGCCATCAGCCCGACGCGTGGCGGGCCAATGCGTGACGACACCTCGCCNGCGCGAAACAAGGATACCTCGAACTGGCCGTCATCGAACAGTGCCCCGGAACTTAAGGAAATTAGACCGCCGGCATAGAGGCGAGTCGTGCTGATGACGACCAGCAGCAGATCGTCCTCAATGGTCTTGTCATCGATCTGGATCACGGCGTTCATGGCCGGCAGCCGGTGAAGCACAGTCAGGGCCTGAATGCTATAGCCGATGGGGCCGAGCATTTTCGACCACGTCGGCCGCGGCTCGATCTGCTGGACGATGAATCCGTCCGCGCCGATACCCGTCCACAGCAGGGCGAAACCCGCGGCGGTCTGATTCTGCATATAGTTCAGGTCGACGCGTTGAACACGGCCGTCCAGCAGCGCCGCAGAGGCGTCGAGCGGCGCGTTGGGGTCCAGCAGTTGCGGCCGGGGAAGCTTCAATTCGCGGGCCAGCGCGTTGGACGTGCCCACCGGCAGCGGGGCCATGATCGTCTCGCTATCGGCCAGCCCGTTAGCCACCTGCCCCATCGTGCCGTCGCCGCCGGCGGCCAGCACCAGATGCTCGCCTTCGTCGGCCGCCCGGCGGGCCAGTTCGGTGGCGTGGCCGGGTGCCTGCGTCGGCCATAGATTGACACGCCATCCCCGCTTCCGCCAGAACGCGGCCACCGGCTCGATTTTTTCGGCCATNTTCAGTTGGCCCGCGCGCGGGTTAAAGATGATCGTCGCTTTCTTCATGCATCACGTCAGAATAAAGCTCGAATTGTGGGCTATACCGGCGCATCTTGTCAAATGACGGGCTTCGTTGATCTCCAANNATTTGGGNTTNGCCGCGACGGNAAGGGATAATGATACAATCCCTCATTCCACCAAAGGAGTAGTTATGAGCAACGAACAAGAGATTTGGGATTTTCTACACCGGCATTTGCGCAGCATCTTCACCCGCGACGCGGACACCTATCAGGCGACCACCAGCGCGGACATGTCGCTATATGAGTGGTTTGTGGCTCCCCACCGGCAGGACGGCCAGGACTTTCACTTTTTCATGATCGAACATTCCTGGGCGGGCACGACCGAGGATTTTCGCTTCGACCTGCTGGAGCCGCGCTTGCAGCACTACGGCGACACGGCCGTCGTCAGCTACACCTTCATGCTGACCATCGCCTCGGCCGATGGCCTCCGCCACTCGCTCCACAACGAGAGCCGCGTGCTGGTGCGGCGCGACGGCCATTGGCAGGTCGTCCATGTGCACAAATCACCAGCCTGGAAAGCGCCGCGGGAGCAGCCCTAAAAATAAAAAGGCCGGTTGGCGGCAGTCTTTGACTCCGCTCAACCGGCCAGTCTATTCGGCAAAAGGNCCTTACTTCTTGGGGATCACGATCCACAAGAGCAGGTAGGGCAGCAGACCCGGCACGCCGCCCGGGAGCAATAAGATCAGGAACAACAGGCGGAACCAGAACGCGCTGATGCCCGTGAACTCCGCCAAACCGCCGCAAACCCCGCCGACCATGCCGTTCTGACGGCGCAATAATTTCACATCACCATTNTCTTTCATCGTCGATTCTCCCGACCGCGCCGGCCGCGACCTCGCGCTTGTCCGGCGGCGGTCCTAACTTTTTACATCTGCAGTTCTCATGAATCATTACGCAAGACAAATGATGAAGTTGCGGCGCGTTCAGGAAATCGAATTATTCTAGCCCTGTTTCAGCCGCTCCATCAGCATCGTCATGAAGCGCAAGTTATGCATTGTCGCCAGACGAAAGTAGAGCGTGTCATTGATCTTGAANAGATGATGCAGATAGGCCAGCGAGTAGCGCGAGCAGGTCGGGCAGTCGCAATAGGCCGATACCGGCGCGGCGGCCTTCACGTGCTTGTCATCGCCGGGATAGATGTAGGCGAACCAGTCATTGCCGGCCCCGAGCGNCGCGGCGGCCGGGTNGCGGGTGAAGACCAACAGGCGGCCGTGGCGCGCGTCACGGGTCGGCATGGTGCTATCGAATAACTCATACCCCATCCCCACGCAAGCCACGACGTTGGCCGGATGGCCGATGCCCAGCGCGTGAACAGGAAACTCCCGCGGGACCAGCGCGCGCACCAGGCCGACCATTTGCGTTAACAGGTTATTGTCTGCGTCCAGCGGCCAGCCGCCGTAACCATAGGCATCGAAGCCGATTTCCAGCAACGCCTCGGCGCATTGCCGCCGCAGATCGGGCGATAGACCGCCCTGGATGACGGCCATCAGGCGCGGCCGCTCGTCCTCACCCAGCCGCTTCTGCTCCACGAGTTGACCGTAGGTCCGCTTGCACTCGGCCGCCCAGCGGATCGTGCGCCGAACGGAGTCGGCCTGAGTCGCCGGCGGGTCGTCGGGGCCGGTGCAGTCGTCGAGGCAGATGAGCATATCGCTGCCGTAGCTGAACTGGAGTTGGATACTTTTCTCCGGCGTCAGGATGTATTTGCGATCCCCGCCGGGTCGAAATGTCGCGCCGCGGTCGGTGATCGATCCCGCCTTGGGGTTCTGCCGGATGAGCGAGTATACTTGGAAACCGCCGGAGTCGGTGAAGATCGGCCGCTGCCAATCCGCCATGCGATGCAGCCCGCCCAGCGCCTGGATGGTCGACGTGCCCGGCCGCTGCATGAGGTGGTAGACGTTCATCTGGACGGCCCGCACGCGGCACGCCTCTAGGTCCTGGGCCGACACCGACCGGACAACACCCTGCGTGCCGTCCGGCAGAAACGCCGGTAGTTCGAGTTGGCCGTGGGGCAAATAAAGCGTCTTGCTCGTCATATTCCTCTAGAAATGAAGAAAGGTAATCAATCCACCGACCCACCGGCCGAATTTATGGCCCGCATGCGTGACCTGTTGGGGCCGGGCGAGTACGAGATGTTTGCCGCCGTTTTCGACCAGCCACCACGCGTCGGCCTACGGGTGAACACGCTCAAGATATCCGTCTCCGATTTTATCAGCATCGCGCCATTCTCGCTTGCGCCGGTCGGCGAGTGGGAGCCGGCCGGCTTTTTCGTGACCGACGAGAGCCGCCCCGGCCGCCACCCGTTCCACGACGCGGGCCTCTACTACTTGCA
>JAACJX010000338.1 GCA_014237545.1 Ardenticatenia bacterium
AATGATTGGTTGTCCGATGGAGTGGCTGGCCACTGCCCAGTGGCCGCCGTCCGACAAGGGGTAACGAGATGTCGTTGACTGAAGCCATTATCAACTACCACGACCTGTTGACCGACGATGTGGCCAACGAGTCGCACGAGCAATTGAATGAGCAAATGCATTCGCGCGGGCTGTTTTTTGGCGAACGGCCGCTGTGCTCCGTGTTGCGGCCGCGCTTCCTGACGCCGGAGCAATATACCTACATGCGCCACGGCATTCGCCCCTTGCTGCGCGCCTTCGAGCGCATCTCTCACCGCGCCGTGGCCGACGCCGACTTCCGGGCGCAATTTGGCCTGTTCGAATGGGAAGAGCCGCTTATTCAGATCGATCCCGGCTTCAAAGTGCACTCACCCCTCAGCCGCCTCGACTCTTTCTTCGTGACCGACGGGGCTACGCTGCAGTTGAAATTCACCGAGAACAACGCCGAAGTGCCGGCCGCATCGGCCTATAACGACGTGCTCAATAGCGCCTTTTTCGGCCTGCGCGTCATGGGCGAGTTCCTGAAGCGATACTCGGTGCGGACCATCCCCACCCGCCACAGCGTCATGCAAGTGCTGCTCGACTGCTGGCGGCAGTTTTCGGGCGGCAGCCGCGGCCGCAAGCCGCAGATCGCCATCCTCGACTGGGCCGAGGTGCCCACGCGGAGCGAGTTCGAATTGTTCGTCGCTTATTTCAAATCACAAGGCCTGACGGCCCAGATTGTTGACCCGCGCACGGTGGAATACCGCGACGGCGCCTTGTACGACGGGGATTATCGCATCGATCTCATCTACAAGCGCGTGCTCATCACCGAACTGATCGAGCGTATGGGCACGGACAACCCCGTCGTCCAGGCCGTGCGCAACCGCGACGTCTGCATGGTCAATCCGTTCACCTGCAAGCTGCTCTACAAGAAGGCCGCCCTGGCGGTTCTCAGCGACGAGCGCAATGCCGATTTTTACACGCCCGATGAGACGGAAGCCATTCGCAATCACATCCCCTGGACGCGGGTGGTCGAAGAGCGCACGACGACCTACAAGGGGCTGCCGGTTGACCTTATCCCGTTCATCACCAAGTATCGGGAGCAGTTCGTCCTGAAGCCCAATGACGACTACGGCGGCCACGGCATTGTCCTCGGCTGGCAGACGAACGCCGCCGGTTGGGAATCGGCCCTAAAGGTCGCCCTGGAGACGCCCCACGTCATCCAGGAGCGGGTCACCATTCCCAACGAGCCCTATCCGAGCATGGTTGACGGCAAGTTGCAGATATTTAACCGCATGCTCGATACCGCGCCGTTCACCTTCCACGGCGAATACACCGACGGCTGCCTGACGCGCCTGTCGACTGACCCGTTGCTCAACGTCTCCGCCGGCGGCGGATCGACCGTGCCCACCTTTATTGTCGAGAAAAGGGAATAAACGCGGCCGGGGACGGCCGCGAGATCGCATTCGCCGGCCGCCAGCTCCCAACTTCTCACGGATGCAGCCATCGCCGCTGCATCCGTGAATCTGTTGGCCGGTAGAGGGATTTAGAATCCGACTGAAGAGCCGGGGACGATCAACATCGACAGGATCATGCTGATGACAATCATTACGCCAATGATGATCAATATGATGCGCGTCCAGTTGACGTTCTTCTTTTTGGTCGTGGTCCCCTTGGTCGACTGATGCGACCGTGTATTCGACGTGCGGCGTTTCGGCTGTGACTTGCCCATGCTATTCTTCTCCGAGTCATGAAATCGAGGCGCCACTTGACGCCCATGCAACGGTGAAGTATAGCAAATATCGCGCGCCGCGGCCACGATCAGACGCCAAGTTTAACCTCGCCCTCGGCCGGCGCCCCGGTCAATTCATCGCCCCTGTCCTGACAATCCGGTATGATTATCGTCAGGTTTTTGCCATGAATGGAATTTTATCCAATACGGCGCTCATCGTGATTTACGCCGGCCTGATCGTCGTGGGGCTGGGCTTCGTGATGGGGGCCATAGTGTCGCTGTTGCGAAGTTTCACGCCCGGCCGCCAATCCCGCCCGGCCGGCAGCGGGCCGGTCATCTCGCGGGCCTGGGGCTATTCGCTGGGCCTGGGCGCGGCCATATTCGGCGCGGCCGGGCTGCTGCTCTTGCTGGTGTTCGACGTCGAGCCGGCCACAAGTATCCTCATCAGCCTGGGGATTGGGCTGGTTGTCGGGCTGATCGCCCTGACGCTGTTCGTTTACCTGCCTTCGCGCGGCAAGGCCGAGGAAGCGCTCATCGACTTCGATGCCACCGGCCGCCGCGCCAACGTCGTGATCGCCATTCCCGGCAACGGTCTGGGGGAGATAACCTTTCGCAACGGCAAGGAGCGGGTCAATCTGGGGGCCCGCTCGGCGAACAGCCAGCCTATCGGCAAGGGAATGGCTGTCGTTATCGAGCGCGTCACCAATCGCGTCGCCGTGGTGGCCCCCCTCGACGAAGGCAGTCCCCTGATCAAGTGACCCGCTCATGACCCGACGCAATGCGATCGTTGCCTGGCTCGACGAGCGGCCGACCTGGCTGACCATCTCCATCTCCTTTTTGCTGCTGATTGGCGCTTGGCAATTGCTGGTCATCGCCGGCGACTACCCGCCGTTCATCCTGCCCGGCCCGGCTGACGTGGCCGACGCCTTTTTCAGATTGATGAGCGACGGCCGTCTCGTTCGCCATACCCTCGTCACTCTCAGCGAGGTCGTGCCCGGCCTCACGCTGGGCGTCATGGTCGCTTTGCCGCTGGCCTATCTGCTGACCAAGTCGCCCCTGGCCGAACGGCTCATCTCTCCCTATCTCATCGCCTCGCAGGCGATCCCGGTGATCGCGATTGCCCCGTTGCTCACCATCTGGGTGCAATCATGGTACTGGTCGCGCGTGCTGGTGGCGGCGCTAACCGTCTTCTTTCCCATCCTCATTAGTTCCATCGCCGGGCTGCGCGCCGTGCCGCGCGAGTTTTATGACCTGATGCACTCGCTGCGGGCGACGAAGCTGCAGATCTTCCGCAAGATGGAGATGCCGGCCGCGCTGCCCACGGTGATGGCCGGCCTCAAGGTGGGAGCCACGCTGGCCGTCATCGGCGCGATCGTCGGCGAGTTTGTCCAGCCCAAAAGCCAGGGTTTGGGCTATCTCCTGGTCACCGCCCGCTATCAGTTCAGGACCGACGAGGTATTTGTCGTCCTCTTTACCCTGAGCGCGATGGCCCTTTCGCTCTACGCTCTGGTGTTCCTGGCCGAGCGGCGGCTGCTGGGCTGGAGACGTTATGGCCAGGGCGGGGCTGTGGACAGAAGAGAAGTGGATGGTAAGTAGCAGGCGGGGAGCGGCAAGGGGCAGGGGGCACGTGGCGCGCGCTCGTCATTCGTCATTTGTCATTTGTCATTGGTACGTCAAAGGTGTCGGGTGATTAAGGCTAAGGCTTAGCGGTCGGTCGCGGGGTTTTCTTATTCATCGATTAACG
>JAACJX010000369.1 GCA_014237545.1 Ardenticatenia bacterium
AGCGTGTCGGCGAAGAAGAAGCTGGGGTGGTTGTTGTGGCTGGTGGAGACCTGAGTCGCGTCGGACGCCCGGGAATCCGGCGGATTGGCCCAGCCGTAGGGGTGGACGCCGATACCGTCGACCACTTCCGCCACGCCCGCGCCCAGCATCGCCCCGAAGTAGACCCGGTCGTCGATGGCGTTGACGCCGTCGTTGATGCCGGTCGTGGCCGGAGCGGCGCTGATGATCAGCGCGGTGGGGTCGGCCGACCGCGCGCCGGCCGCGCCGCGCCGGGTGAGCTCCACCAGGTCGGCCGCGTTCAGCGGCGTGCCGTTCCACTCGCGCTGCAGGTTCGGCTCGTTCCACAGTTCGTAGGCCGATACCTGCCCGGCGTAGCGCGTGGCCAGATAGCGCATGAAGTTCTCGAACTGGCCGTAGTCGGACGGCGGGCCGTCCATCTCCGTCGTCGGGCGGCTCCACTCCGGGGCCTTGCTNACGCTGAGNAGCACCTTNACGTTCTGGCCGTTGGCCCCGGCGACAAGCCGGTCCAGCTCGCCNAACAACTCCTCATCGTACTGGCCCGGCCGCGGCTCGTGGAGCTTCCACGACACCTGCACCTTCACCCAGCCCACGTCGAGCGCTTCCAGGTGGCGCAGCAGGTCGCGCACATCTTGCCGGTGGAGGTAGATCTGCAGGCCGATCTCGTCGCGGTCCAGCGGTGGGCCGGTGTAGACCGGATACTCCGGCTCCGGCGTGGCCGTGGGTGGGCCGGGAGTCGCTGTGGGTTCAGGCCGGGCGGGATAGGCCGCGGCTTCAGCGGTGGCGGTGGGCTGCTCCTCCGCGCCGCCGGGAGCAATGGGGACGAAGATCTGGCCGCCGGGGGCGGTTGTGCTCACTAGAGTAGCGGCATCGGGAGCAGCAGCCGTCGACGGTCCGCTGTCGGCGGTCGCTCCCAAGGTTGGCGCGGCCGTGGGGTTGGGGGCTGGCTCGCCGCGGCAGCCGGCGAAGAAGAGTGATGCAATGAGTAGAAGCGCGAATAGGCGGTACATCGGCCGGATTATACGCGACCGCGTTAGCATTGCGGGAAGCTCTGTCAAATTCTTAAGATGGTGTCAAAGCATTCTGGTTGCCAGTGGGCTCTCCGCTGTGCGGCACGCCTCTCATAATGCGTCAATTTTCGAGTATAATAGGATGAACTAGATGGGTTTTGCGCTTAACCACAAATCGTACAAGGAGTGCGCTTAAGTGTTACAGATACCGGTCAAACAAGCGGCTTCAACGCTGGATATACTTTTAAGGGAGGTTGCGAAAGGTCAGGATGTCGTGATTATCGGGACAGATGGCTCGGCCTATAAGTTGACAGTCCTGCCTCGCACTCCCGAACCCCTTTTCGGTAGTGCGAAGGGGCAAGTCAACATTGGCCCTGACTTCGATCAACCTGTCGAAGGCTTCGAAGAATACGTCCTGTGAAAATACTGCTCGATACCCACGCGTTTCTGTGGTTCATCGGCGGTGATTCGCATNTGGATAATCATGCCAGGGAACTTATAGAGGACTTAAACAACGAGCGCTATCTCAGCATCGCTAGCATTTGGGAGATCACTGTTAAATCCAGTCTTGGCCGGCTAACAGTCCCGATGCCACCGAGTACGTTGATTCGGGAACACGTATGGGCAAACGCTATCGATCTATTGGATGTTCGCCCAAATCACTTCGATACGCTATTAGAATTGCCATATTCTTCATAAAGATCCGTTTGATCGCCTGCTAATCGCTCAAGCTATAGCGGAAGATATGGTTATGGTCACGGCCGATCAGGAATTGAGTTCCTATGACGTAAAAGTGGCTTGGTCATCATCTGAATCTTCTACATAACGGCCTCTCAGTACTGACATCTCNAATATAACGCGAAAAGGGACGGCCGCGCGGCCGTCCCTTTTCTCAAAAAGGAGAAATGAAATGGAGTAGTGGATGGCCACTCCAAACAGACTTAGTTACGCGTGTCCGTTTGCTCCCTGGTGGTGAACCTCGAACTGCTCCTCTTCGGTCGACCCCTTCAGCGCCACCGTCGACGCCTCACCGTGGGAGATCACCAGCTGCACTTCGTCGAANTAGCCCGCGCCGACGAAGCTCTGGTGCTTGATGGCCCGGAAGCCGTGCTCCTCTTCCAGCTGAAACTCGCGCTGCTGGAACTGGGAGTAGGCNGCCATCCCNTGGTCCTTGTAGCCGACGGCCAGTTCGAACATGCTGGCNTTGAGCGTGTGGAAGCCGGCCAGCGTCACGAACTGGAACGCGTAGCCCATCTCGCCNAGCTCGCGCTGGAACCGGGCGATGTCGGCTTCGCCCAGGTTGCGCTTCCAGTTGAACGACGGCGAGCAGTTNTAGGCCAGCAGCTTGCCGGGGAACTTGGCGTGGATGGCNTCGGCGAAACGNCGTGCCTCGTCGATATCCGGATGGGCCGTCTCGCACCACACCACGTCGGCATAGGGCGCGTAAGCCAGGCCGCGAGCGATGGCCGAATCCAGGCCGCTCTTGATGCGATAGAACCCCTCAACGGTGCGCTCGCCGGTGCAGAACGGCTGGTCGNTGGGGTCAACGTCGCTGGTCAGCAGGTCGGCGCCGTTGGCGTCGGTACGGGCAATGACGACGGTGGGCACGCCCATCACGTCGGCCGCCAGGCGGGCCGCCACCAGCTTCTGGATGAACTCGCGGGTCGGCACGAGCACCTTGCCGCCCATGTGGCCGCACTTCTTGGCCGAGGACAGCTGGTCCTCGAAGTGGACGCCGGCCGCGCCAGCTTCGATCATCGCTTTCATCAACTCGAACGCGTTGAGCGAGCCGCCAAAGCCCGACTCGGCGTCGGCGACGATGGGCGCGAACCAGTAGGTCTCTTCTTCGTCATGCAGGTGGTAAATCTGGTCGGCGCGCTGCAGGGCGTTGTTGATCCGCTTCACCAGATTGGGCACGCTGTCGGCCGGGTAGAGGCTCTGGTCGGGATAGGTCTGGGCGGAGGTGTTGTTGTCGCCCGCCACCTGCCAGCCGCTGACGTAGATCGCCTTGAGACCGGCCTGCACCTGCTGGACCGCCTGATTGCCGGTGATGGCCCCCAGGGCGGGGACGAAGTCGTCCTGCTGCATGAGCCGCCACAGGCGCTCCGCGCCCATGCGCGCCAGCGTGTACTCGATCTGCACCGAGCCGCGCAGCCGGATGACGTCCTCGGCCGAATAGGGCCGGGTGATTCCCTGCCACCGCTTGTTCAATTCCCAATCGTCCTTCAACTTGGCCACGTTATATGGTTTAAACATCCTCGCCTCCACATCCTGGTTTTTTATCTGTGTAGGGGCGGGTTTGAAACCCGCCCTTACCGGATTCCCGATTACTAATTGAGTGGGTTACAATCCCGCCCCCTACCGGTCAATTCAGATGATCGTACGCTTTCAGGGTCAGGAAATCGGTGAACTCATCGGCGACGCTGATCTCGTCGAACAACTTGGCCGCCAGTTCGTAATGACCGGCGGCGAATTCGGCTTCGCCCACCTGGCCGCGCAACTCCGACAGCACGTCGGCCGTCATGCGGCGGAAGAGATCGACCGTGATCGGGCGGCCGTCGTCGAGCTTCGCGTTGCGATTGTGCAGCCACTGCCAGATCTGCGAGCGAGAGATCTCGGCCGTGGCCGCGTCTTCCATCAGGTTATAGATCGGCACGCAGCCGTTGCCGCTCAGCCAGGCGGCCATGTAGCGGATGCCGACGTCGACGTTGGTGCGCAGCCCGCCGGCGGTGATCGTCCCGGTGGGGATGGCCAGCAGGTCGGCCGCCGTCACGTGCACGTCGTCGCGCTTGCGGTGAATCTGGTTCGGCGTCGGCATGTACTTGTCGAAGATCTCGCGCGCAATGCCGACCAGGCCGGGGTGGGCCACCCAGGTGCCGTCGTGGCCGTCCTTGGCTTCGCGCTCCTTGTCGGCCCGCACCTTGGCCAGCGCTTCCTCGTTGGCCTGGGGGTCGTTTTTGATCGGGATCTGGGCCGCCATGCCGCCCATGGCGTGGATGTTGCGCCGGTGGCACGTCTTGATGACCAGTAGCGAGTAGGCGCGCATAAAAGGCGTGGTCATCGTCACCTGCGCCCGGTCGGGCAGGTAGAACGCGGGGTGCTTCTGGAACTTGCGGATGGCGCTGAAGATGTAGTCCCACCGGCCGCAGTTGAGGCCGGCCGAGTGGTCGCGCAACTCCCACAGGATCTCATCCATCTCGAACGTGGCCAGGATGTTCTCGATCAGCACCGTGGCGCGGATCGTGCCGTTGGGCAGGCCGAGTCGCTCCTGGGCCATGACGAAGACGTCGTTCCACAGGCGCGCTTCCAGGTGGCTCTCCAGCTTGGGCAGGTAGAAATAGGGGCCGCTGCCGCGGGCGAGCAGGTTGCGGGCGTTGTGGAAGAAGTAGAGGCCGAAATCGAACAGGGAACCCGACATCGGCTCGCCGTCGACAAGGACATGCTTCTCGGTCAGATGCCAGCCGCGCGGCCGGGCCAGCAGTACGGCCGTCTTTTCGTTCAGCTTGTAGCCTTTGCCTTCCGGGCTGGTGAAAGTGATGGTGCGGTTAATGGCATCGCGCAGGTTAATCTGCCCTTCGACGGTGGCGGCCCANGTGGGCGAGTGGGCGTCTTCGAAGTCGGCCATGTAGACGCTGGCGCCGGAGTTGAGGGCGTNGATGACCATCTTGCGGTCGACCGGGCCGGTGATCTCGACGCGACGATCTTCCAGGTCGGGGGGAATGGGCGCGACAGTCCATTCGGCGGCACGAATGTCGGCCGTCTCGGGCAGAAAATCGGGCATGCGGCCGGCGTCGATCTCTTTCTGCCGCTCGGCGCGCCGGCGTAACAGCATCAGCCGCCGGCCGTTGAAGGCNCGNTGCAGCCCGGCCACAAACTCCAGCGCCTCGGGCGTAAGAATTTCCGCAAATTCGGGGGTCACTTCGCCGCGGATCTCGATTCCTTCTTGCGCCATACGAGTTCTCCTTTCGCCAACCAACTCGATAATATTCACTATCAGCGAATATTCGCTAAATATATTGGTAAGTATAGAGAGTTGGGGCCGAATTTGTCAATAGCACGCCGGAATTTTGTTGGCTCCCAGCGAATTTTCGCTAAAATAGGCCGAGATTTAACGCTTTTCAGCCTATCTAACGCATTGCGTCATTATAACGCATAGTGTCATAGCCTGTAAAGAGACAAATGGCCTATCCGCCGAAGGGCTGGTCGCGCCATGGGAACGGCATTATGAGTCTGGATCTCGTCAACATCATTTTTGGCATGAAGGTACGCCAGGCTCGCCTGGAGGCGGGCCTGACGCTGTCCGATCTGGCCCGCCAGAGCGAGCTTTCCCCGTCCTATCTGACGGAGATCGAGAAAGGACGAAAGTACCCCCGCGCCGACAAGATCGTCAAGATGGCCGCCGCGCTCGGCAAAACGTACGACGACCTGGTGTCGATCAAGCTCGCGCCGTCGCTGCGCTATCTGGAAAGCACGCTCTCTTCTTCCACGATTCGCCGGTTCCCGTTCGAGGAATTTGGCCTGGAGCCGGCCGACGCGCTGGGGCTGGTGACCCGCGAGCCGGACCGTGCCAGCGCGCTGCTCCACGCCGTGGTGGAGATCACCCGTCGCTACGATCTGCGGGCCGAGGAGTTCCTGCGCGCCGCGTTGCGCTCCTATCAGGAAATCCACGAGAACTACTTCCCCGAACTGGAAGATGCGGCCGAGCAGTTCGCTGCCGCCATGGGCCCGCGCTATGGCTTTGACGATGGCAACCCCATCTCCCTGCCGGCGCTCGAGNGGATCCTGCGCGAGGAGTACGGCTATACCATCGACGACCAGGCCATCGCCGCAACCAAGGAACTGCGCCATTACCGCTCCCTGGTCATCCCCGGCCGCAAGCCGTCCCTGTTCATCAACAGCCGCCTCTACGCCCGCCAGGTGCGCTATATCCTTGCCCGCGAGATTGGCTACCGCTACCTGAACATCAAGGAGCGCTCGCTTGTCTCTACGCCGGACGAGGTCGAGTCTTTCCAGCAGTTGCTCAACGACGCCCGTGCGTCCTACTTCGGCGGCGCGCTCCTCATGCCCCGCCAGCAAATCCTCAGCGACCTGAAGCAGCTATTTGACATGCCCAATTGGAACCCGGATCCGTTCTCGGCGCATCTGTCGACCTACGGCGTGACGCCGGAGATGTTGCTCTATCGTTTCAGCGAGCTAATCCCCCAGTTCTTNGGGTTGAAAATCCACTTCTTGCGCTTTCACCACGTCGCCGGCACCGACGCGTACCAACTGGTGCGCCACCTGAACCTGAACCAGTTGATCGTNCCCAGCGGCNCGGGNCTGTTCGANCACCATTGCCGGCGCTGGCTGTCCATCCGCCTGCTGCCGGAGCCGGCAACCGGCCGCCACTCGTCCGGCGATCCNCTGCCGGTAGGTATCCAGATGTCGGAGTTTCTGGAGACCGGCGACAAGTTCTTGTGCATCGGCTTCGGCCGGCGAATGGTTCTGTCGCCGGGGCTGGCCAGCAGCGTCGTCATCGGCTTTCGCGTCGGCCCCGAGTTGCGGGAAACGATCCGCTTCGCGGATGACCCTGACATCCCCCGCACGCTCATCAACGAGACCTGCGAGCGCTGCCCCTTGCGCCCCGACCAGTGCGCGGTTCGCGCCGCCCCGCCTATTCTCCTGGAAGCCCAACGCGAACAACTGGCCCGAAAGATGGCCATCAACCAATTAAAGATCCGGTCTTCACCGGCGGAATGACCTGTCTTTGCTGTGGATAACTGTTGAAAAGCTGTGGAAAAGACTCCTCGATTGGGGAAATCTGGACTCCGTCCCGGTTAGACGGCTCACGCTCATTAATCTTTATATGGGTCGCCAAAAAGAGAAAACCCCCATATGTGGGGGTTGCCCTGGGATAGGGTAATAGAGGCATGGAATATGCGTTATGATGACAATAAAAGTTTTGGAGCCGCCGTCCCCATGTCGTCCACAACTGTTTGATGCGACATGCGGCAAATGAGGGGGATAGACGGCGTTTCGGGGCACNGGACCCCCACATATGGGCAAGCCGNCNACTTATCCAGCTTTCCCCAGGCCCTACTACTGCTTACTAAATAAACTATATAGATAGACTATATCACTTGGATAATAGTTCTTTAGCAAAAAGCCCCCAACGGCGCTTTCGTTGGGGGCTTGGCTTTAGGGCTCGACGACGGGCAGCACGGAGACATCCATCTCAAGTTGCAGTGCTTCCGCGCGGATCCAACCCTCTTGCCCGCCGGGCAGCCATATCTTGACCCACTCCGCGTCTTCGGTGCGGCCGACCAGCACGACGCTCTGTCCGGGAACAACGCGCAAGATGGGGGCAGTCGAGTCGTCGGGAGTGGCGTAGACGTAGACGATGGGCAGGCCTGGGGGTGTGGCCTCGCCAGCTGTTTCCGGGGTAACGGTCGCCGTCTCGGTGGGGGCGGCTGTCGCGGCCGGTTCAGTGGCGGTGGCTGCCGGCGCGGCGGCTGTGGTCGTAGGGGTTGCGGTTGTGGGCGCGGTGGTGGCGGCAACCGTGTCGGTCGCTGTCGGCGTCGGTGGCGGTTCGGTAGCGGTCGGCGGTTCCGTGGTCGCCGTGGGGCCTGGGGGCACCTTGCCGCCGGGAACGGCATTTGTCGCGGTGGGCGATGGGCCGGCATTTGTCGCGGCGCGGCCGCTCTGCTGCCAGCCGACAACCTGTGGCGCGGCGATGCCATGCACGACCGG
>JAACJX010000194.1 GCA_014237545.1 Ardenticatenia bacterium
GAGCGGCGTAACCGATACGACAACCGCGCCCTGTTCGTCGATACGCGTTTCAGCGCTCTCGGACTCTGCCGGAAGGTCCGCGGGGGCGGCCTCGTTAGCAGGGAGGGTCGCCTCACCGGGAACGGCCTCTTCGATGATTGCCTCAGTCGCTACTTCGGGCGCACTTTCTTCAGTAGCCACCGCAGAAGGAGAACTTGAACAGGCAGCCAAAAGTAAACCCAACAAAAGCAGTGCCAGCATTACAGATAGTCGTTTCATAGTGTCTCCGTCGCCGGAACCATTGCAAATGCTTTACGTCTCTCCTGCAGGAGGATGATGAGCATGACGATAATGCCCAGGAGTGTTGTGCTCAGGCCAACCAACATGAAGACCGTCCGGTATTCGGCCAGGAAAGCCGCGGCGGCTGTCAACCCCAAAATAGGCAGCACGTCGGTGACGTGGTGGGCGCAACAGGCAACCATGGCGACCGTGGACATTCCTCCGCCGGCTCCCGTCAACGCGCCACTCGGGCCAGTAGATTCGACGGGTAAAAACAGCCGCTTTTTGAGAACGATGTACAGCGCCGATTGGACCCCGAAACCGAGGATGATCGGCAATACGATCCAGCGGTCTTGCCAGAAGAGTTCGACGGCGTGTTGCCAGCCCTCGGCCCAGGAAACGATGCCGAAGTAAAGCAGGGTTAGCAATCCGGCCCCGACCAAACCGGCCCCCACAGGCCACGCAATTCGTCTANGCTTGCTCATCTATAGGCTCTCTCATCTGGCCGGGCGNTTTTACAACCACGNCCANAAATCCATTGCTCCGAATCTAGAGACCAGCATAACAGGAACCCCCCACTCATTTGGAGCGCTAAATGGCGTGTTATAGAAAAAAGGTAACATTTGTCACACGGTCGCGGCGGTAATCCGGCAATCGTTAAGGAGATTTACGCGGGCCTATCACCCAGAGCCCGCCAAATGGCCTAGATCGCCATGCGAGGTTTGGCGCTATATTTCTTTCTCTGCCTGCCGTATAGTTGCCGGAGAGGTACACAGATAATGACGCAACCATTCGTTTTAAAGCGCCCGTGCGGCGACGCGGTTCCCCAGGTCGTGGAGGCACTAGCAGACAACGGTCTGGTTGTAACGCAATCTTTTGATCTGCGTGTCGCCACCAGCCCGTTTGTCCGCGTAGCGGAGCTTGTCGGACAAGAGCATTTCAGGACTTTGTTGACGATTCCTGACGATTGTGTCTGCCCAAAACACGGCACGGCCGGCTGCGACTGCCAGATGGTTGTAATGCTGGTATATGGAAAAACGGCCGCCCCGGCGACATTAGTGGCGCATGGACATGACGGCCACACCTGGCTGTCGTTGGCTAACGCGCCGGAACAGAGAACCGACCCCGCGCTGGCCGCGATGATTACCCAGGTACTGCATGGGCTATCCAGGGCGACGCCAAGTAAGGATGCCGGCTTGAGTCAGGAAGTTCGTCTATAGAAGCCCTCATCGGCACAACCACGAACACATGGATTGGAACGCCTCACTTCTACCTAAGCGGCGATACTATCGCTACTTACGNGAGTAACAATGTNGACGTGATCCAGTCATTGGAATCGGCGTTCGGGCNACAGTTTGAAGGCGGNNCGGTCGGTTAGACGCCCGATTGAGCTGNGTTGGCTGGCTAAACCCACCCCATTTCTAAAAGGCACGGCCGGGCTTCCCACACCGAAGTCGGCGGTATTCCCGCCACCGGCAAGCCCGGCCGAGCCCACACTATTTATCACTACGGCGTGACATTGATCAGCATGGTCAGACCGCCCGCCCCCTGTTCCTCCACATTGTCGTTCGTTGTGTGGTGAGGGATGTGGCAATGGATCAGCCACTTGCCTGGCTCACGCGCCTCCCAGATGACGTCATACCGCTCGCCCGGGCCTACATTCACCGTATCCTTTTCGAATTGAGCGCCCTCCGGTACAGGATAGCCATCGGTTGCCACAATCGTGAACGGTCCGCCGTGAATGTGCATGGGGTGAATGAAATTATTGTTGCTTCCAATGAAGCGGATCAGGATTCGCTGACCGACTTTCATGTTAATGGTGTCAGTCTCAGGGTATGCCTTACCATTAATTGTGAAGAAGTTGGGCAGCGCTCCCTCCATCAGCATGGCGGGATAGGTATAGCCTTCCTTCTCAAGCCACTCCTGTAGTTGAATCGTGTATTCGAGATCATAGTCAAGCTGGCTGGGTGTCTTGGGGTCGATAATCAAAGCCCCATACATGCCCAGCGCTTGCTGACGATCAGGTTCCTTGTGCGTGTGGTAGAAGAAGGTCCCGCTCTGCTGCGTTGTAAATTCATATACATATGTCTGCCCCGGCTCTATCGGCTCCTGGGTAATATCGGCCGGGCCGTCCATTTCGTTAGGCAAGATCAGTCCGTGCCAATGAACACTCGTGGGCTCCGACAGGTTGTTGGTGACATTGATCCGTATGCGGTCGCCCTCTGTAATNCGAATGCGCGGGCCTGGCACTTGCCGGTTGAAAGCGTAGGCCATTACCTGCTCGTACGGCAGAATGTTCCAGCGTATAACGGACACATCGAGGTCAAATATTTTCACATNCCCNTCCATGCGCGGAACCAGAAGCTGGTCGCCCTGNGCATCGGCTGAGGCCGTGAAAGTTACCTCACGAGGGTTGACGGCCGCCATATCCACCATAGACTGGCCGGGGGTGTCATAGGTCATAATCATGCCGGGCGGCATGATCGCCCCACCGACATCGTGCGCACTGAGGCGCAGGTTGGTAAAGAACGCNGAGAAGACCAGCCCCGCGGCAAGAGCCAAAACNGNGGCNAAGGCCACGGCCGCCAATTGCGGGCGAGTGTAGCGCGGCAGCGGGNTTGTTCTCACCTCATCGCTTAGAGCGGGAGATCCCATTCCACTATGGCCGCTGTGGTCAACCATGGCTGGTGCATTCTGGGCTTTCATTGCGACGC
>JAACJX010000508.1 GCA_014237545.1 Ardenticatenia bacterium
GTGGCGGTGATCGTGAAGATCGACATCGGCCGGGTGATAAGGTCGGCCCGGTCGCGCCGGAAGAGTTGCATCATCTCGGCCATGCGGCCAACGCCGTGCTCGGTGAACGCGCCGGAGACAACCGGCTTGCGCGAGTTTGTCAGGCACAGGTACAGCCGCCACGCATCAGATACGGCAGCCTCTATGTCGTTGGTGGAGAAGGCGGTGGCCAGGTAGGCGATATTGCTCAGCCCATCGGCCAGGCGCGCATACTCCGCGAAGTCGGCCGTATTGGCCAGCCGCGTCTCGCCGGTGCGATGGTCGAGCATCTTCAGGCCGCTGCTGGCCGGGGTGAAGTGGACATTGTTGCCGCCCAAATCGGCATGGGCATTCCCGTTACGGTCGTAGAGGGTGAAAGAGCGAGGAGCGGCGGCGAGAGCTTGGTCAATGACATCGGGAGGAAAGAGGACGCGGCCGTCCTTGCCGGCGGGCAGGCCGGCCGCCAGCAGCAGCCGCCGCAGTTCCGGCCCGCGCACTTCCATGCCGATCTTGCTCAGTATGCGCCGAGCCTCGATCAGAATGCGCTCGATGAGCGCGTCGTCCAAAACCTGAATGCGCGGCCGCATAGTCCCTCCGCCTTGTTCACATTGTGAACGATGTGTTCACGGAAGTGTAGCGGATTGGCGTGGATGCGCAAGGATTGAAGGGGGAAGAAAGAAAGCAGGGGAGAAGGGGATAAGCATGTGTAGAATCTCTCACCCTTGGGGCCCCGTACGCCGAATCATTATGAAGTGCTATCCTTCAAGCTGCGGAAACCCTCGCCCAGGACTTCCTGCGCTTGTCCAATGATGACGAAGGCGTGAGGGTCGACCTCGTGGATGATGGCCTTGAGCATCACTGTGTCGGCGCGGCTGACGGCGCATAGCAGGACGTGGCGCTCGGTGCCGGTATACATGCCGAGGCCGTTCCACTCCGTGACGCCGCGCTCCATATCGGCCAGGATGCGATCAGCGACCGCCTGCGGCTCAGTTGTGATGATCGTCGCCACGCGCATGACGTTGGAGCCGTTGAGCGTCACTTCCACCAGCACGCCGCCGACGTAGAGAGCGATAACGGCGTAGAGGGCGCGCTCCCAACCGAAGGTAAGCCCGGCCAGAAAGACNACCAGACCATCCGTGTAAAGATAGGCCTGCGACATNGGCATGCCAAATTTGCGCTCCAGGATGCGGGCCAGGATGTCCGTGCCGCCGCTGGTNGAGCGGGCNCGAAAGAGCAGCCCGACGGCGACCCCGGCCGACACGCCGCCATAGAGAGCATTGAGGGCCAGGTCATCGGTAATAACTATNTCGGGCCAGAGCAGTTGCAATCCATCGAGCACGNCNGAAAAGACGAACGAGGCGAAGACGGTCCGCGCCAGGAAGCGATGGCCGCCCAGAAAAAACCAGCCCAAAATAAAAAGGGGAATATTGAGGACGAACGACAGGGTGCCGATCGGCCAGCCGGTAAAACTATTGATGATCTGGGCCGTGCCGCTGAGACCCCCGGCGACGAGATTATGGGGGATGAAGAACAGATGCATGCTGACCGACAGCATCGCGCTGCCGAGGATAATCAGCGCGTAGTCGCGGGCAAGCCGCCACAGGGTATCCCGCTTGCGGCCGGTCCGCAGCTGCCGAATTCTTTCCCGCGTGCGCGCTTTACGGTCGCCGTCTGCTGNTTGTGTGCTCATAGCGCTGCTCCCTTCTCTAATCCACCGGGTAAAGAACCCGCTGAGTGGATTATACATGGAGGGCGATTGTCGTGCCGAGCTTGCCCCCCTGCTCCCTTTCTCCCCTGCTCCCCTGCTTTCCTCTATAATCCTCACTAACCATGACCATCCGAACCAACTTCCCCCGCTCCGTTCGTGAAATCGAGAATATGTGGATCCCCATGCCCGATGGCATGCGCCTGGCCGCCCGCGTCTGGCTGCCGGTAGATGCGGAGGAGNACCCCGTCCCGGCCTTGTTCGAGTTCATCCCCTACCGGANGAGCGACGGCACGACCCACCGCGACTCGCTGCGCCAACCNTACTANGCCGGGCANGGNTANGCCGTCGTGCGCGTCGATTTGCGCGGCAGTGGCGACTCCGNCGGNNTGCTCACTGATGAATACACCNCGCAAGAGCANGACGACGCCGTGGCNGTCATNGCCTGGCTCGCCGAGCAGTCGTGGTGCGACGGCNACGTGGGCATGATGGGCATNTCCTGGGGCGGGTTCAACAGCTTGCAGGTNGCGGCGCGGCAGCCNCCGGCGCTGCGNGCTATCCTGATNATCGGCTTCACCGATGACCGCTACGCCGACGACGTCCATTACATGGGCGGCTGCGTCATCACCTCCCAGATGCTCTCCTGGGCCTCGGTCATGTTCGCCTACAACGCGTTGCCGCCCGATCCGCGCTGGGTGGGCGAGCGATGGCGCGCGATGTGGTTCCAGCGCTTGGAAGGATCGCCGCCGTTCGTGGAGACGTGGCTGGAGCATCAGACGCGCGATGTCTATTGGAAGCACGGCTCGGCTCGTGAGGATTACGCCGCCGTCCAGGTGCCGGTCTACGCCGTCGGCGGCTGGGCCGACAGCTACAACAACTCCGTGCCGCGCTTGCTGGCCGGGCTATCCGTGCCGCGCAAAGGTCTCATCGGCCCGTGGGCCCACACCTTCCCGGAGATGGGCGGCCCCGAACCGGCCATCGGCTTCTTGCAGGATAGCTTGCGCTGGTGGGACCACTGGTTGAAGGGGATCGACACGGGGATCATGGACGAGCCCATGCTGCGCTGCTGGATTCAGGACAGCGTCTCGCCCCAGACGTTCTACGCCGAGCGGCCGGGCCGCTGGGTGGCTGATCCGTCCTGGCCGTCGCCACATGTGTCCGAAGGCGTCAGCTATCTGGCCGGCAACGGCGCGGCGGCGTGGCTCGCTGACGCTCCGGGGTCGGAAGCAATCCTGACGATCCGCGGCCGCGAGGGCTACAGTTGGGACGTCGGCCAGTGGGGCTCCTACGGCTCGCCGGGCGAATGGCCGGGCGACCAGCGCGCGGCCGACGGCGAAGCGCTGACCTTCGACAGCTACCCGGCGGATGAGCCGGTCGACATCCTGGGTTATCCTGAGGTGGATTTGTATCTCGCCGTCGACCGGCCGTTGGCGCTGGTCGCCGCTCGCCTGTGCGACGTGGCTCCCGACGGCGCGTCGACGCTTGTCAGTTGGGGGTTGCTCAACCTAACGCATCGAAATAGCCATGAATTCCCGGAGCCCCTAGAGCCCGGCCGTCGCTATCGGGTCACGGTGCAATTGAACGTCATNGGNCACCGGCTGGCCGCCGGACATCGCTGGCGACTGGCCATATCGCCGACCTATACGCGTCACGCCTGGCCGTCGCCGGATCCGGTGACATTGACCGTATTCTGCGGCCAGGATAGCCGCCTGCGGCTGCCCGTCCGCACGACCCATCCGGGCGATGATGCCCTGCTGCCATTCCCGCCGCCCGAGACGGCCGCGCCGCTGGCCATGGAGGTGTTACGTACACCATCGACGCGCAAGACTCTCCATCATGATCTGATCGATGGGCTGACCGAATATCGCATTGAGGACGACGCCGGCCGCAGCCGTCACGTGGACTCCGGCATGGAAGTGGATGACCGGCTGGTGGAGTGCTACACCATCAGGGATGGGGAGCCATTGTCACTCCGGGTGCACATAGAACGAACGCTGGAACTCCAGCGCGCCGCGTGGGTGGTGCGCGTCGAGGCAGAGAGCACGATGACGGCCGACGCGACTCACTTTCACGTGAGCAATCACCTCAATGCATATGAGGGATATGTGCGCGTATTCACCCGATCGTGGCATAAGGCCATCCGGCGAAATATGGTGTGAATCACACTTCAGCCGATCCTTTTGTCCTTGTCCAGTGCAAGACATTAAATAACCCTACGGTTGCTGCAACTCGCTACCACACGAGCCACTCTTCGCTCCCTTTCTTCCCTGCGCCCCTTCTCCCCTGCTATAATAAAAAACCAACAGGAGCACCCATGACCCGCTTACGAGATCTCGGCCTCACCATCGGCGAATTTCCCACCGGCCCGCACAACGCCATCACCGACATTCCCGACGTCTTGGTCGGGCACACCACCATCATCCATGACCACCCACGAGTGGCGCGCACGGGCGTGACGATCATCATGCCCCGCGCTGGCAACATCTGGCGCAATCCGGCCTTTGCCGCCTACCACTCATTCAACGGCTGCGGCGAGATGACCGGCTTGCTATGGGTGGATGAGTCCGGCCAACTGAGCCACCCAATTGGCCTGACCAGCACCCACCACGTTGGCACGGTTCATGAGGCGTTGGTGGCCTATGCCCAAGAAAAAGGTCACACGGAACAATCCAGTCTGCCGGTCGTGGGCGAGACGTGGGACGGCTGGCTCAATGACATGGACGGCTTTCACCTGAAGGCGGAGCACGTCTACGAGACGCTGGCGAAACTNGCCGGCGGCCCGGTGGCCGAAGGGGGCGTCGGCGGCGGCACAGGGATGATCTGCCACGAATTCAAAGGTGGCATCGGCACGTCGTCGCGAGTTGTGGAGACGCTGAGCGGCACGTTCACCGTCGGCGCGCTGGTGCAGGCCAATCACGGCTCGCGCGAGGATTTCCGCGTCAACGGCGTGCCCGTCGGCCGTCTCATCGACGTCACCGCCACCCCCTTGCCGTGGGATGAAATGACGGAGAGCAGTTCGATCATTATCGTCGTCGGCACAGACGCCCCGCTCCTGCCGTTTCAATGCCGTCGCCTGGCCAAACGTGCCGCGATTGGGTTCGCTCGCGCCGGTGGGATGGGGCATAACGGCAGCGGCGACATCTTCCTGGCCTTCGCGACCGGCAATGAACTGGCCGAGCCCAGCGGTCTCCGCTCCTTGCGGATGGTTCCCAACAAACATCTCAACCCGATGTTCGTNGCCACGGCCGAGGCNGTGGAGGAGGCGATCATCAANGCCGTNGTGGCCGCCGAGACGATGACCGGCTGGCAGGGGCACANGGCTTGNGGACTGCTCGGCGAGGAATTGGTCGAGNTCATGTCCCNCTATCCCTCGACNGTGGAACGCCACGTGCCGCGCGCGCCGCATCATCAATANGGGAAAAGGNGGAGGNGAGAAAGGGNANNGNGTATCCCAAATGGCGANGAGANATTGAAATGAAACGGAAATTTGACACCATCGTCCTTGGGCTNGGNGGTCTGGGCAGCGCNGCGCTCTACCGGTTGGCGCGGCGGATTGGCGGGGAGGCGCTCGGCCTGGAGCAGTTNGAATTGNGNCACAGNCGTGGATCGTCACAGGATCACTCGCGNATCATCCGCCTTTCGTATCACACGCCNGGCTACGTCGAACTGGCAAAGGAGGCTTACGTNGCGTGGGCGGANGTGGAAGCCGACGCCGGNGAGCAGCTGGTGTTCAAGACCGGCGGCCTGGACCTGTGGCCCGCCGATCCNGCNTNCCCGATGAGCGACTATGCCGGCAGCATGGNAGCGTGCGATGTGCCGTTTGAGCNTNTGACGGCNGCCGAGGTCATGTACCGCTGGCCGCAGTTCCGGCTGCCAGATGACGTCGCCGGCATTTATCAGGCCGAAGGCGGCATCGCCACGCCGAACCTGAGCAACGCTGCTCATCTCCGGCTGGCCCGGCGTTATGGCGCGGCCATTCGCGACAACGCGCCGGTCACTGCCATTCAAGCGCAGGGATCAGGGATCGAGATCGAGGCCGGCGGCGATTTATATCACTGCCGCCATCTCGTCATCGCTGCCGGGGCGTGGTCGAACCATCTCCTGGCCCACTTCGGCCGCCGGTTGCACCTGACCATCACCCAGGAGCAGGTCACTTATTACCGCACGCCGCACGCGGTCGAGTTCATGCCCGACCGCTTCCCGGTGTGGATCTGGATGGACGAGCCATCTTTCTATGGCTTCCCGGTCTTCGGCGAGCCGGGACCGAAGGTGGCCCAGGATGTCGGCGGCGAGCGGGTGACGCCGGAGACGCGCACGTTTGAGCCCAATCCGGCGACGCTGGCGCGAACCGAGGCGTTTCTGGGCCAGCACCTCCCGACGATGCTCGGCGAGCGGATTTACACCAAGACGTGCCTCTACGACTTGCCGCCGGATCGCAACTTCGTGTTATGCAGCCTGCCGGA
>JAACJX010000481.1 GCA_014237545.1 Ardenticatenia bacterium
GCCTGGGGCGCGATGTCGCGGATGCGCTGCGTCGCTAGCCCGTGGCCCAGCAANTGGTGATGGACGGCCCGCAGGTAAGCCCACGGGTTGCGCCGCCCAGGGGCATGGATGCCGGTCATGTAGCCAAAAGTCGAGTGNACCCATGGCTCGTTGAGAGTGATCCAGTGGCTAACGCGGTCGCCCAGNCGNCCCACCACAGCCGCGGCATAGTCGGCGAAGTGCGCNGCCNCGTCGCGNTGGCTAAACCCGCCAATNNNGNTTTCCAGCGCCTGAGGCAAGTCCCANTGGAACAGCGTGGGAAATGGCGCGATTCCGGCGNCCANCANGGCGTCNACCAGNCGATCGTAGTAATCCAGTCCNCTNNTCGNTNGNNTGGCCGCGCCCCTCAGGCATCACCCGCGGCCAGGATATAGAAAATCGGTAGGCATCCAGCCCCATCTCGCGCATGATGTCGATGTCNGCCTGGAAGTCGCGGTAGGTATCGGCCGCCCTATCGCCGTTGTGGCCTTTGTGGATGCGCCCTTTGCGGTGGGTGAAACGATCCCAGATCGANGGGCCTTTGTCATCGGCGTTCCAACCGCCNTCAATCTGNTAGGCCGAAGTCGCCGCGCCGAAGAGGAAATGTGGCGGCAATTCGATGTAGGTCTCGTTATAATCGTCTTCGCGGGCCATGATCTGGGTCACGTAGTCGCCGGCTTCTCCGTGCCGCTGAACTGGCGCAACAAATCCTTGAGCTTCTCGCGCGAGATGGGGATGCGGCTCCGGCGGCGGCTTTCCCCGCTTTGGGCCAACTCCCATATGAGTTCGGCGGCGGTGAAGGCCGCCTCGGGCCGGCCGAGTCGCTGGGCGTTGGCGGCGCGTTCGTGNAAGAGNCGGCGNCCATCGGNCAGCCAATGGGCCATCGTCTCCANCAGTTGCAGCGGCTCCAGCGTGAGGTCGCCCGCCCCNTGCTCGACGACGAGTTTGGCGTTGCCCGTCTCCTGNCCGGGGATGACCTGAATGAGCAGCAGCGGCAACCCGCAAGCCAGCGATTCGGTGACAATTAGCCCGCCCGCCTTGGTGACGATGCAATCAGCGGCGTGCATCAATTCGGGCATGTTGGTGACGTAATCATAAGTCGTCGCCGGGATATGCCACTCCGTCTCCTGCAGCGATGTGTAGAGAGCCTCGTTGCCGCCGGCCACGCTCACGAGATGAAGATCATGGCCGGTGTGGTTGAGGATATGGGTGAACGTGTCCAGTGCTTCCACCCGCTTGCTGCCCACGGCCAGCACGGTGAATTTGTCCTCCGGCCAGCCCAGAGCGCGCCGGGCCGCGGCCTTCGACGCCGGCGCGTCGGCCAGCGCCGGATTCACCGGCAAGCCCGTCACGTGAATACCCTCCGGGTCCATATCCCGCTCGATAGCCAGCACGGCCGCCTCGCCCGTGGGCACGAGACACAGATCAACCGACTGGCTGAACCACATCTTTTGCAAAGAGACGAGATCGGTAACAACCGTGGCGATAGGCGTGCGCGTGCCGGCGATTCGCCGGTAGGCCGCTACCGGGTACTGGTAGGTCGGGAAGGTGATCACGACCACGTCAGGATTGTGCTGCTTCATCAGCCGCGAGATTGGCTCGTACATCATCATAACGTAGGCCATCTCCGTAACGTTGGTCGTCAGGCTCAGGTCCGACATCTTGTAGCCGAGCTTGTAGAACTGCGGCCATTCGCGGGCCAATTTGTCGTAGTCATTCTCCGCGCTGCGCAGGAAGAACAACGCCGACGGCGCNTCATCCAGAGGGTTGACAATGATCACCTGGGCATCGTCGCCGTAGCGCAACTCAAAGGCCCGGCACAGGGCGTTGGCCGTGCTGCGGTGGCCGAATCCGGCATCGGCCGTCAGAATGAGTATCTTTTTGGGGATCATAGGTCTAAAAACCATCCTCCACCTTCTTGCGAAAGGCGACCATATCCCGCTCCTTGGCGAACCCCAGCGATTCGTACAGGCGCCTGGCGGGNGNGTTGCCGCCATCNACGGTGAGGTTCACCTGGCGCAGGCCGGGCATGGCCCGCAGCCGCGACAGGCCGGCCAGCATCAGTCGCCGCCCCAACCCACGCCCGCGATAGGCGGCGTCAATGCCGACGAGATCGACGTAGGCCTCGCCCGATTCCGGTTCGGCGCGGCCGAAGAANTAGCCCGCCAACCGGCCGCCGTCGGCCACCACCAACAAGGTCGCGCCCTTGTCGCGCTCNGCCAGCANGTAATTCAACGTGTANTTGGAGCGCGGAAANAACTGGTCGTGGAGCGNCAGGAATTGGTTGATAAANCGGTCATCCCAATCATCNCCCGCCTGNTCCGGCAGGTCGGNCAACTGNTCAGGCTTNATGTANTAGATCGACATNTCGCCGTGGGNCGCGAACGCGTGGCGCTCGGCGAAGGCGCGGCAGTTGACATTCGCGNCGTCCACGAACATTTCGTGCTCCCTGACGCTNGCCGGCAAGACCNNNCCCACGGCGGCATAAAGCGCGTCGGCCGTGGTCGCCCACGCCGCGGCNGTGNCGATCGGNCCNTAGAGCCAGGCCCGGCCGATCTCCTTGTCGAAATCCACGCCCATCACGCCNACCAGNTGGTTGCCCTCCAGCGCCAGCCGGAAGCCNCGATCGTANCGCAGGTTGAGCATCAGCACGGNCTGACGAATGTCTTCCGGCGTCACCCCGAAGTAACCNATGTGATGTTCGCCGGCCGGGTTGTGTTCGCTGACGTAGGNCAGCATNCGCTCGAAATGGCGGTCGTTGCAGCGNATAATNCGTGAAGTCGTNAACTCTCTGTNTCTCCATCGAACGCCCTCCGCCCAATTGGCGGCCGGCGGCCAGCGTAATGGTAACGCACAAACNGATTCTGAGGTANTAGNNGCGNCCGCTCANGCCTCATCCATCTCCAGCCGCCACGTNTCGTANATNGCCCGCATCTGGGCGATNTGNACNGGNATATGGCGTTCGTAGGTGTCCAGCCAGTCATCGAGCGACAGGCGNCCGCTATCGGAATGGACGACCGTGTTCGACCAGGCGCTCTCCGGCAGCGTGCGGATGAGCTCGTATGTCATTCGCCGCAAAAGCCGGAACAGCGCCAGCGCCCCATCGGGATCCTGGGCGTGGTAGTTCAGCCGCCTGGCCCACTCGGCCTCGTCATAGCCAAACACATCGCTGCCCGGTTCGGCTATCAGGCGGCGGGCGCGGATGTAGCCGTTGGCCTCGCTGTCGGCGATGTGAAGGATGATCTCGTGGATGGTCCAGTCTTGATCGTCGGGCCTGTAGGTCCACATCTCGCGTGGAAAGCCGCGCAGGGCGGTCTCAAACCGGTTATAGGCCTGGCCGTAAGATTCGATTTGCGGCCGGCGGTCCATTGGATCCCGCATCGTGTCACCTCATTTATCCGGACCGACCGGTAAGCGGTGGAAAAGTTTGTTTGCCTACGGCCTTACAACGCTCACCTGTCAGGTCACCTAACCAAACCTAAGACAACCGCACGTAGGCCCCATCACGCAGGACAGGGGCGCAATCGCTGCCGTCCAGTTGGGCAGCCAGCGCCACATCGCCCGCAAAGCCCCGTTCCACCAGCTCGCGGCCCGAGCCGCACTCGCGAATGAATGCCGCCAGATCGTGCCGCAACCCAGCGAAAACGGCCGCGGCGGCCTCGGCCTCGGGCGAGCGCCGCCCGGGCAAGTGGCTGATGATCGCCCCAACCCCAAGCAAATCCTCCACCGCCGGGCGCAAG
>JAACJX010000479.1 GCA_014237545.1 Ardenticatenia bacterium
CAAGGAGTTCAACGGCCACACGGCTGTGGACGCGCTGAACCTGGAAGTGCCGCGCCACACCATCTTCGGCTTTTTGGGGCCGAACGGGGCCGGCAAGACAACGACGATGAAATGCCTGCTGGGGCTGGCGCGGCCGACCGGCGGCCGGGCGACGCTCTTTGGCCTCGACAGCCAGCGCGACAGCCTGGCCATCCGCCGCCGCGTCGGCTATTTGCCGCAGCAGCCCCGCTTCTACGACACGATGACCGCCCGCGAGACGCTGCGCTTCACGGCTGGCCTGTTCTTCGACGGCCCCGCCGCAGCCGTCGAGCGACGCGTGATCGAGATGCTCGATCTGGTGGGCCTGAGCGATCGGGCCGACCGGCCGGTGGGCAAGTTCTCCGGCGGCGAACTGCAGCGGCTGGGCCTGGCCCAGGCGCAGATCAACGACCCCGACCTGCTCATCCTCGACGAGCCGGCGGCGGCGCTGGACCCACTCGGCCGCCGCGACGTGCTGGCCATCATGGAGCGTCTGCGCGAGCGCACGACCATATTCTACTCGACCCACATCCTCAACGACGTGCAGCAAGTCAGCGACACCGTGGCCATCCTCAACCGCGGCCGGCTTGTCACCCAGGGGCCGATTGAGACGCTGCTGGCCGGGGACGGGGCCGCGGTCTACATCGTCGGGCTGCGCGGNGACACGGAACCGGCCCGNGCCGCGCTGGCCCGCCAGCCGTGGGTGGCGGCCATCGACGAATCGCCCAACGGCGCGGCGGAGTGGCGCGTNAGCGTGACCGACCCCGNCGCGGCCGAAGANCAGTTGCTGCGGGCNGTGNTGGCCCACCCCGGCCTGGCCGTNACGGAGTTCCGCCGGCAGCGGTTCGCGCTGGAAGACGTGTTTATCGACCTGGTCGAAGGGAGGCCGGCATGAGCGCGAATTTAACTGTTGAGAGCGTTNGCCTGACCCGCCGGGCAGGCGGCAGCGGCTTCGGGCCGCTATNGGGCAAGGAGCTGCGGACGTGGTGGGGCGGCCGCCGCTGGCTGTTCCAGGCGGTGCTGTGGCAGGTGGTCATAAATGGCCTGCTGCTGATGGTGCTGTTCGTNCTGCCGAGCGTGGCCCCGAGCGACNCAGGCATGGCCGANGACCCGGTGGCCAACGGGTTGCANGGCTTCTTCAGCATCGGCAGNCTGGCGCTGGCCATCGGGGTGATCATGCTGGCCGGTGACGCGCTGGCGGCCGAGATCCANTCNGGNACGGCCGAGTGGCTGCTNACGAAACCNATCGCCCGCCACGCCTTCGTGCTGGCCAAGCTGGCCGCCCACGCGNTGGGGATGCTCGTGGTGCTCATCGTCCTGCCGGGAATCGTGGCCTTCGGACTGCTNTCGGCCGCGGGGCAGGTCAACGCGGCCGGCTTCGTCGCCGGGCTGGGCGTGCTGGCGCTGCACACNTTCTTCTATCTGGCGCTGGTNCTGATGCTGGGCACGCTGACGCGCAACCGGATGGCGGTGATCGCCATTGCCCTGGCGGCGGCGCTGGGCGGGCAGATGCTGTTCTCGCTGGCGGCGATGCTACCGGCGGGCGCGGTGGCGCTGCTGACGCCCTGGCCGCTGGCGCAGGTGGCGACAGCGCTGGCCGGGGGGCTGGCGCTGCCGGCGGAGTTGTGGCTGCCCGTCATCGCCACGGCCGCGTGGAGCGCGGTCTTCATCGCCGTCGCCCTGTGGCGGTTCGAGCGGCTGGAGTTGTAGTCCGGCCTTTTCCAGGCGCGGCGCCATTAGGAAAGCGCGTCGCGCCTGATATTCCCCCTAGAAACGGCAACGCCACCGTGGGGGCGGTGGCGGCTTGCCAGGAGGAAAACGGAGAAGTATAGGAGGAGGAAATCTCTGTGTGCTGCCTGACTATAGAATACACCGTTTCCCCCACCCGCTCAGGTAGTTGCAATACATACTATATGTAAATTTCTTTACAGAGTATGGCAGTGGCCGATGGGCCTGTGGGTCAGTGGTCTATGNTCTATGGTTGCACCAAAGCCATTCGTATCTCGTATCTCCATTCACGTTTTGTCTACGCGCAATATACCCCGCATTTACGCCCGAAGCGCGCGTGTTGTTATATATTATTTACAGACAGCAACAATCAATTTCCTCCTATCCCCTTCCCGAGACGCCGCGACTCACCCCAAGCGCGGCGTCTCACCTTTTTATTCGCTTTCCGTCTCGGACGCAGTACACTTAGGGGAGTAGGTAGGCCAGTGACGGTCGTGCCACTGGTTCCGGCGGTTCTCTCCCGCCGGGCAGGCGGAGAAAAACATGAAAGCCCGCGCCCATCCGCGACTATACCTGTTGCTCGCCGCGCTGCTCGCTCTGGCGNTGTTNCGCGCGCCGNTCGGCCGCCTGCTGGCCCAATCCGGGTTGTGGGGCGGGGTCCACCACGGCACNCTGGCGGTCATCTGGGGCGACCCGCCGGCCGGCGGCCCAGCCCAGATCCAATACTATCTGACCACCGACGACGGCCAGACCAGCCGCCTGTACTTGCCGGAGAGCCATTCCCTGGATCTGACCGCCCTCAACGGCCGCCGCGTCGTCGTCATGTCGCGCGGCCCGGCCCAGGACGCGCCCGACGGCTCCGGCTTGCCCTACCTGGCCGCGGAGGACATTCGCCTCGCCGAGGGACAGGCGGCCGATGCCCCGGCGCTCAGCGGCGCGCAATCGTTCGTGACGGTCTTGTGCGCCTTCAGCGACGTGAGCGCCGCCCACAAGCCGCTGGACTATTTCCAGGAGATGTATCGCGACACGATACCCGGCCTGAACCATTACTGGCCGGACGTTTCCTACGGATTGATCACCGTCGATGGCAGCACAGCCTTTGGCCCCTACCCGATGCCCAACCCGTCGAGCTATTACATGGTCAACGGCGAGCCCAACCTGAACCAATTATCGCTCGATTGCGTCGCGGCGGCCGACGCGGACATCGAGTTTCCGCTCTTCAACGGCATCAACCTGGCCTTCAACAGCCAAATCGGCTGCTGCGCCTGGGGCGGCCGCCGGACGCTGACCCTCGACGGCCTCACCAAGACCTATCCCACGACCTGGCTGCCGCCCTGGGCCACCAACAGCATCAGCGTCGTCATGCACGAGATGGGCCACGGCTTTGGGCTGCCCCACTCCTCCGGCGACTACNACGAGACGTACGACAGCCCGTGGGACGTGATGAGCGCCGACCGGGCCAACTGNTCCAAGACGCGCGACCCCGTCTACGGCTGCGTCGGCCAGGGCACGATCAGCTATCACAAGGACATCCTCGGCTGGATTCCCGCCGGGCGCAAATACACCCACCAGATCGGGCTGCGGACGATCACGCTGGAGCCGCTGGGCTCACCAGGGCCAGACGGCTACCTGATGGCCCGAATNCCTATCGACGGCTCGAGCAGCCACTTCTACACCGTCGAGGCGCGGGCGCTGGCGGGCTACGACGCCAAGCTNCCCGGCGCGGGGGTTGTCATTCACGAGGTGATCACCAATCGCGACCGCCCGGCGCGGGTGATGGACGCCGACCTGAACGGCAATCCCGGCGACGCGGGGGCGCTCTGGCTGCCGGGCGAAANCTTTACCGGGCAGGACCACGTGGTNGTNNCCGTGGACAAGAAGGTGGGCGACGCCTTCACGGTGACCATTTCCAACGTCAGCCCCAGCGACTGGACCGGCGACGCCGTCGGCGCGGGATCGAGCGGCGATTTCGACGACGAGGGCGCGGTCACCTTGCGCGGCCGCGGCGGCGACATTTTCGGCGCGGCCGACAGCTTCTACTTCGCCCACCAGGAAGCGACGGGCGGCATGGAGTTCNTGGCCCGTGTCACCCAATGGGACGCGGCGGGCAGCAATACGGCCAAGGCGGGGCTGATGATGCGCGCCTCGCTCGACGCCGACGCGCCCCACTTCACCGTCCACCTCACCGGGCCGGGCAATACCGTCAAACTGAAGTGGCGCGATGCCGCCGGCGAGGAGACGTCCACAGCCGACCTGCCGGGGACGACCAGGCTGCCGGCTTGGCTGAAGATCATCAAGACCGGACGCGCGTTTGCCGCGTTCTATTCGGCCGACGGGCAAAAGTGGACGCAGGTCGGGCCGCCGCGGGCGCTGGCCGGCTTCCCCGAGATGTATCTCTATGGCATGGCGGTGACCTCGAACAACGCCGGACAGACCGCGCAAGCCAC
>JAACJX010000378.1 GCA_014237545.1 Ardenticatenia bacterium
GCGGCCGCCTGCAGCCGCAAGCGGGACAGGATCTCCAACTCATCGGCCGTCAAGTCCGGTTCCGGGGCGCGCGCTTTCATGGCCAAAATGCCCATCAAGAGATCGCTCCGCTCGTTGTACAACGGTTGGATCCAGTACTCCCCCCAGACGAAGAAGTTGTTTGTCGGGTTGGCGTCGTCGTCATTCGATCCATTGTAGCCGGCAACCGGCAGCGTCAACTTCTGCAATTCCACGCTGGCCATACCGTCGAGCGGGCCGACGACAGCCTCCAGTCGGGGGCCGGCCGGAGTCAACCCGGCGACAAAAGCAGTCGGGGTGCGAACGACCTCGCACGTGGCCGCCAGAACACTTTCCAGGAACTGCTCCAGGTCGCTCGTGGTAAGCAGGCGCTCGGACAATGCCTGTATGCGCCGCACATCCGGGTCATCATCCAGTTGGAACGCCCGCTCGAACGTCTTCTTGTACTGGTGAATAATCCACTCCACGATCATGACCGTGGCCACGACGGCAAAACCGAGCACGACTTCTTTGTGCAAGCCAAACAGCGGCGGCGCGCGGCTAACGAGTACGAATACCAGGAGGACGATGGTGGCCGCCAGCGGCACGCGCGCCATGTACTTATACAGACGCACGCGAACCACGCGATCGGGCGATGCAGAGCCGACGTAGACCAATTGCGAGGTCAGGATGGCGAACAGAATGCTGACGGCCAGGTTACCGAGGATCAGCACCGGCCACAGCAACAGCGGCATGTCGGCGGTCGGGTCGCCGCCCAATAGCATGTAGGGGAATACGCCCAGCGGCGCGGCCATGAAGGCGAACAGCGTGGTGGTCATGCGCCGTCGCGTTGTCGACGTCATGCAGCGTTGCCGGGCCCGCCACACGTTATAGACGCTGGAAAGCGCCACGAGCCAGAAATAGCCGGCGAAAAAAGGGAAGTAAGGCCCACTTGTCAGTCTGGGGACCACCATGTTGGCCGAGGGCGAGCCGACGACAAAATCACTGAAGAGGCCCAGAACGGCGAAAAAGATGCCGGTCACATACCCCAATATCACCAGCACGTGACGGCGGCGCGATATTTTGCCGGTCGTCGTCAACAAGGCGTCGGACAGATGGAACTGGGCTGCGGGCACCATGGCGATGCCGATCCAGCCCACGCGTAACAGCACTTCAGCTGATTCAGCCGCCACGGCGCGACTGACCAGAAGCTCTGTCAGGTACACAACGACCACGAAAGTGATTAGCGTGGCAAACACGCGCGCCACCACGCCGCGCTTCAGTCGCGGAAGGTTGTAGAGGACAACGGCCGCGCCGAATATGACAATGATGGATTGCAGCACATCATTGACATAGCCGAATACTTGCGCGATTTCGCCAGGATCGATCATACCGGTTATCTGGGCGTCAGTCGCGAGGCACGGCCAGGATCAAGCCGGGGTGGGAGAAGGCGGCATGTCCAGAGAAGGTCGAGAACGTTCGCTTGCTTCTGTTGGTTTTTGCGGTGGGGTAACTTTCGAATTGCCAAGGGATGATGGCGTCTTTTCGATGTCTTTCCCATCCAGCAGAGCGACGAATTCGGCCGCCTCCAGCGTTTCAACTTCCAGCAATTTCTGGGCGACAAGATCCAGTTTGTCACGGTGTTGGGTCAGGATATCAGTCGCCAGCTTATGCGCCGAGTCGATAATCCGTCGCACTTCGGTATCGATTTGTTCGGCGATGGCGTCTGAGTAATCCCGTTGTTCGCTGATCTCTCGTCCCAGAAAGACGAGTTCCTGCTTCTCGCCGTACACGCGCAGGCCCAGTTCGTTGCTCATGCCATACTGGGTCACCATCGCGCGCGCCATGCGTGTCACCTGTTGCAGATCGTTGCTCGCGCCGGTGGTGATGTCGCCGAAGACAAGTTCCTCGGCCACTCGGCCGCCGAGAGCCGTCGCGATCATCGCCTCGAACTTCGACCGGGTCATGAAACTCGTGTCCTCGTCCAGGTACCACGTCACGCCGCCGGCCATTCCGCGCGGGATGATGGTGATCTTGCGCAGCGTCTGGGCGTGCGGCAGGTAATGGCTGACCATGGCGTGGCCTGTCTCGTGATAGGCGGTCAGCTCCTTTTCCTCGGGCGACATGATCCGGCTTTTCCGTTCCGGGCCAAGNTGGACGCGCTCAATGGCCTCCTGGAACTCGTTCATGCCGATGCTTTTCTTGTTTCGCCGGGCAGCCAGCAAGGCGGCCTCGTTGACGGTGTTCTCGATATCAGCGCCGACAAAGCCGGGAGTCGCTTTGGCGAGGACGGCGATGTCGACCGCATTGGCGATCGGCTTGCCGCGCAGATGGACGCGGAAAATCGCCTCACGGCCGCGCATATCGGGCCGATCCAGCACNACGCGACGGTCGAACCGGCCGGGACGCAGCAGGGCCGGGTCGAGGATGTCCGGGCGGTTGGTAGCCGCCAGAATGATCACATGGGTATCGGTATCGAAGCCGTCCATCTCGACGAGGATCTGGTTGAGTGTTTGCTCGCGCTCGTCGTGGGAGCCGCCGAGGCCCGCGCCGCGATGGCGGCCGACGGCGTCGATCTCGTCAATGAAGATAATACACGGGCTGTTCCGTTTGGCTTGTTCGAACAGGTCGCGGACGCGACTGGCGCCGACGCCGACGAACATCTCCACAAACTCGGACCCAGCGATGGAAAAGAACGGAACTCCGGCCTCGCCGGACACAGCCTTGGCCAGGAGCGTCTTGCCCGTCCCCGGGCTGCCGACCAGGAGAACGCCCTTGGGAATGCGTGCCCCAAAAGTGACAAACTTTTCCGGCTCCTTAAGGAACTCGACGATCTCCTGTAGCTCTTCCTTGGCCTCATCGCACCCGGCCACATCATCGAACCCGACCGTCGGATGGTCGCCAGTGAACATGCGCGCGCGGCTCTTGCCAAACGACATGGCCTGGTTGTTATTGCCCTGCGCTTGCCGGAATATGAAATAGAAGAAGCCAATGATGAGGATCGCCGGCAAGAAGATGCCGACCAGATTAAGCANCCCGCCCCACTGGCTGGGCCGCTCATAGACGATCACCGGCTTGCCATCCTCATAGCTCTCGCTTTGGATACCATAAGCGGCCAGCACTTCTTCGATCGAGCTTACGTCGCTAATGCTGGCGCGGGTGGGCTGCCGGTTCTTATCCTCATAAACAACCGTGACTTCACGGCCGTTGCTGGACACGATCAATTCAGCGACTTCGTCCGATCGAATCTCTTGGGCAAGGCGGCTGATGGGGATATCGTTTTGAGCTGCCGGAGCGGAACTATAGCTCCACAAGACGGCCGCCACCGCAGCTCCGATTAGGAGATAGACAAGCCATCTTGTCAGTCTAGTAGAATTCATGTGCATGCCTCCGGCCGAGGGCCGAAATTCCTACCCTATATTTTAGCTGCTATAGGCGAGGAATACAAAGTACCATAGGGGGATAAGGCCCAGCAGGGCCGCCACGGCCAGAATCCCCAGGGCGATCGCCAGCCAGTCACGCTGTGGTTCGGCGGTTGTCGCGCCGCTTTGGGCGCGGCCGGCCGGATGCTGGAGCGGCCTGGTTTCCCCGGAATGGATAATGATAGCGTCGTCTGCCAGTGTCACAGGTTCGCCCGCAGAGGGACGCGCGTAGACAGCTGTCTGCTGCTCATACGCGGGCACTTCCACATCCAGCAGCGACACCGGGCCTGTGGCCTGCAGGCTACTCTCCCGGTACGCGCTCAGGATGCGGCCTAACTGGTCGCCCGTCCGGTAACGCGCAGCCGGTTCCTTCGCCAAGACCTTTAGCAAAATCTGATCGAGCTGCGAAGGTATCAGCGGGTTTATCTCGGACGCCCGCGGCGGCGGTTCGTGCATGTGCTTGAGCGCCAGTGCCGTGTGCGTCTCGGCCAAAAACGGGAGCCGGCCGGTGAGCATCTCGAAGAGAACAACGCCGATAGCGTAGACGTCCGAAGCGGGCGTCGCCCCCAATCCGGCCGCCTGTTCCGGCGAGAAATAATGGGGCGTGCCCCAAATCTGGCTGTCAATTGTGTGTTGGGTCGCCTCGCTGACAGCCCGGGCGATGCCGAAGTCGGCTACCTTTACCCGGTCGTCGCGCGTCACCAGGATGTTCTGTGATTTGACATCGCAATGGACGAGGTTCGCTCGATGGGCGTAACCAATGCCCGCGCAGATCTGTATCCCCAGGTCGAGTGATTGCTCAATGCTCAGCGGGCGTCCTTGTTGATTCTGCAGCTTTACCAGTTGCTTCAGCGTCCGGCCGTCCACGAATTCCATCACGATGTAGTGGCGGTTGTGGTCCTGGCCGATGTCGTGGACGGTAACGACGTTGGGGTGTGAGAGGTTGGCCGCCGCGTGCGCTTCTCGCTGGAACCGGCGCAGAAAGCCTTCATCATCCGTCAGGTTTTCATGGAGCACTTTCACCGCGACGGTTCGTCCCAGGGACAGATCCTGCGCGCGGTAGACAACCGACATACCACCGCTGCCAATTCGGTCTATGATGCGATAACGTCCATTTAAGACGACCTGCTCGTCTGCCATATTAATTGAATTGTAGAGCGTCGGCGGCCGTGTCGCAAGCAACGCTAGCCGGCGTGTCATCTTGNCAGGCGGGATTGGGCATTAGGGCGCGGGTGACGGCTCGGGCGACGAAGGGGGTTGGGGCGTCGCCGTGACGATCACGGGCGGCGGTTCGTTGGACGGCGGCTCGGCCGTCGGCATCATTGTNGGGGTCGCGGTNGGCGTCGGCGCGACAGGGGTGGCCGTCACGATCGGTACCGTGGCCACCGGCGTGGCGATCGGGTTCTCCAGATCAGCGGTGAAGGCGATCAGGCGTCGCCCGCTTTCGGCGACGGCATTGCCCAGACCATCTTCCAGGCGGACAACCCAATCATAACCCGGCGCGGCGCTCCCAATGCTGGCTAACCCGCCAAGGACAGCGCGGGCGTCCACGGACAGGACGTAACGGCTACCGTATACCGGCTGAGCGACACTTCCCAGCGGGATGAGGCGATTGCCTGATACCAGATAGGCCGTAAACCGCTCGCCGGAACCCAGCGGCAGCGGCCACATCCAGCTATAGTTGACCACTTCCGTATCGAGCGCGTTGTGTCCGGCGGCCGGCGCCAGGACCCGCAATTCCGGCCGGACGGGAGCGCCATAGGCAATTCCAAACTCGGCCGTCCAATGCCAGACGTTTTTGGATGCATAGTCCTCAACATAGCCGATACCCACTTCCGTCCCCAACTGGTTNAGGATCAGGGGGCGATGGGAGTCGCTGTTCACCCAAAACTCGACAGCCTCGCGCGGGTCGGCGAAACCCCAGGCGGTCGCCTCGCCGGCGTATCCACCGCGATAGCCGCTGCGAAGCAAGCGCTCGGCCGCGGTCGTGCCGTCGGTCCCAACGTGGGGGTTATCCGGGAAACGAGCCTTGTCTTGCGCGTGGGTCTGAGCGGCCGAGCTNAGCTCAAACGCGTAATTCATTGGCGGCAGGCCGAATCGAGCCCGCGTCGCGTTCAGGTAGGCCAGGAGTTTTTCGGCAGGAGACGTTTCCGCGCTGAACTGGATTGGCTCAAGGGTAAATCCATCAGGGATCGTCTCGACGANTGGGGCCAGTTCCGCNACCGAGAGTGTATCAGCGCTGAGGACGGACAATGTCGNATCACCGGCATGCGCNGCAAGCGGCAAAAAGAGCGTGGTCGTACCCGCGTCCACTCTTACCCACCGCCCGACCTGCGTCTGGCCGAAGCCGTTATCAGCGGTCATCGTCACGTAAAAATCACCNGGCCGGCGNTATACGTGGCTGATGGCATCTCCTTCGTGTCGCCGGCCGTCGCCCATGTCCCAAAGATATCGCGTGACCGTGTCGTCACCGAACGCCTGGGCAGTAATGGACAGGCCCACGGCCGTATGGTCGGGAATAACCACATCGGCAATCGGCGCGTCGCCGACAACCATATCCCACACCGCTTCCGAGCGTCCGAAGTCATTCTCAATGGCGNGGCGCACGCGATACGTGCCGCCCTGACGGTAAGTATGAGATGGTTGCTGCTCTCCCATTACGGTTGTCCCGTCGCCGAAATCCCAGAAGACCCTGAGAGGTGGCTGGCCGCCACTGGTGCTCCGGAACGTCACGCTCTGACCAATAGCCGGCGCTTCGTCATCGGGNTGGAAGGCGGCCACCGGTTGGGGCAACACGTTCAGAGAGAAACGTCTGGTAACGCGACCGGCAGGGTTAGAAGCTTCGACGACGATCTCGTGCTCCCCAGCGACGGGGAAAACGATTTCCGGAGCATCGAGTTCCAGTCGCCGGCCATCTCCCAGGTCCCAAACAGTCGTGATNGGACCTGGGCCGCTGATATCAGCCCGCAGGCGGACAGGCTGCCCAACGGATGCCTGACCCTGCGCCATAACTTCGCCGACCAGAGGGGTAATGCCGATCCAGATGGGGGCAAAAGCTTCACTTTGTTGGCCCTGATGGCGCAGCAATGCTTCCACGAATTGCTCCGGCGTTATTACATCGGTGGATTGGACCACCATATCAAGGGTAAACTCCACCGTGCCGGCAGCGGGCACAACAGGCAACCAGTCGATCTGATTCTCTTGTAAATTGAAGGTGGCCCCGGCCGGTAAGGCGTACATATCAGCCGCCGCGCCTCGCGGCAAACGCAGCACGATTGAAGGGGTTAAGGGCTGGCTGCCGCGGTTGGACACACGGGCAGTCATTTGCATTTTTGTTCCAGGGGAGCCGACAGGAGGGTTGACACTCACCTCTAGCGAGATCAGGTCAGAATCAGCGCGAGCGTAACCGGAATAGAGGACGGCCGAAGAGGATGGCCGCCACATAAACAGCGTGACCCCCAGTAACAGAGTCAATAAACCAATAATGAAGAGTCGACTCCTGGAACTCATGTGCCCGCAGTTTAACAGAGAGTGACCACGCCAACAAGTGTNTCATCTCAAAAATGAAAAAGGGCTCCATTCATGAAGCCCTTTCCAAAATGTACCACCAACAGTCCTGAGAACTGCCTGGCCGCCTGTCTANTAATAGATNAGCCGGCGGAGGCTCTTAGCCTGCTGCACCCAGCTCTCAACCTCGGATGCGTGCGGNATACGGCGGACAAGCTCCTTCTGTTCGTTGATATCTTTCATGCGCTTGTAGAGGTTTGCCGGGTTGCGTTGCGCCAGTTCGACGACGGTATCGACGCCAGATTGCTCCAGCAAATCAGCGTACTCCTCGGCCACACCCTTGATGCGGAAAAGGTCGACGTGGTTCACCCAGGTCAGGATAAGGCTTTGGGCGATTCCGGTGTGGTCGGCAATGTACTTGCGACCACGCCGGGTCGCGCCGTTGACGACCAGGTCCATGACCGTATTGATATCCATCGTCCGTAACCTTTGTCCATAGGCCGCGCCGATGCCTTCAACGTATTCAATGGGTTTGCGGAACTCGGAGGACGGCCCAAACGACCGCAAATACTCTTCCAGTTCGGCCCGAATCTCTTCAGCGGACGGCTCGGCCGCTAACTGAGCGGCATCGAGGTCGGCCCCCGTCTCAGCTCTCTCTTCCGAAGCATCATAAGCNGCAGCNCCGACCAGTCCNGCGCCGGCCACGGCCGCGCCGCGTGAGAGATCGAGTGACGCGTCGTANGTCTCGCCGGCCACATCAGCCGTGGCGTCGTAGGCATCCTCAGCCTTATCACCAACATAATCCACGGCGTNGCCGACAGCATCAGCCGTAGCGTCGTAAGCGTCCTCGGCTTTGTCGCCAACATAATCCACCGCGTCACCAGNCGCGTCGGCCGTGGCNTCAACNGNGTCATCGACAGCGTCAACCGCGTCGCCGGCCATATCAGCCGCCGCGTCGTAGGCGTCCTCGGCTTTGTCGCCAACAAANTCCACCGCGTCACCAGCCGCGTCGGCCGTGGCATCAACAGCGTCATCGACAGCATCGACCGCGTCGCCGGCCATATCAGCCGCCGCGTCATAGGCATCTTCGGCCTTGTCGCCCACGTAGTCCACTGCATCCCCGGCCGTATCGACCGTGGCGTCGTAGACGTCTTCGACCTCTTCGACAGCGTGATCAGAGGTGTCCACGATCACCTCATTGGACCGATCGGCCATCGCCACGGCCGCAGCGGCCGTGGCCGCCGG
>JAACJX010000099.1 GCA_014237545.1 Ardenticatenia bacterium
CTACACGCTCATCCTGAATGGGTTTCAGGGCTTCTATGAAGATATGGCCCGCTTGTATTTTGCCAAGGAAGGCGCGCGCGCGTTGTCCGTCCGGTTTTACGCGGATTTGCGGCGGCTCGCTCTCGATGAGGACCCAGCCGCGGCCGAAAGCCTGACTCGCCGGGTCATGCAGGCGAGCCTGGATATGTGGCAAACATAGAGATGGCACATCCTGGAGTGCCTCACGGAACAGGCTAAGGAGGGCTACCATGCGTCGTTGGAATGGTTGGGGAGATGACACCATACAGTACCCGTTATCGCCGGGCGCGCTAGCNTTCCTGCGCGATGTGGTAGGCGAGGCCGAACCTCCGCGCGACGCCTCGCTGCCCGAGGTGCTGGCCACGGTCCCACCGTCNCGGCTGCGCGATATGCCAGGCCAGGATGTAATCCGCGTCGACGAGCGCGAGCGGTTGCGACACGCGCGCGGCCAGAGCTTGCCGGACTGGGTGGCGCTGCGCAGCGGCCGTATCCCGGCCTTCCCGGATGGTGTCGCCTTTCCGTTGTCCAGAATCGACGTGGCGAGGCTGCTCGATTATGCCGCGCGGGTCGACGCACGCGTCATTCCCTTTGGCGGCGGAACGAGCGTCGTCGGCCATATCAATCCGGAACAGAGTGAGCGCCCCGTCCTCACCATCAACATGCGCCGCATGAACCAGCTCACGCGCCTGGATTCGATCAGCCAGCTGGCTACCTTCGGCGCGGGCGTGGCCGGCCCCGAGCTTGAAGCCCAGCTGCGGGCGCGCGGCTTCACGCTGGGCCACTTTCCGCAATCGTTCGAATTCTCGACCCTGGGCGGCTGGGTCGTCACTCGCTCCAGCGGCCAGCAATCGCTAGGCTACGGGCGTATCGAGAACCTCTTTGCGGGCGGCACGCTGCTGGCTCCCATGGGCGAGATGAGCTTGCCGCCATTTCCCGCGTCGGCCGCCGGCCCCGATCTGCGACAACTCGTCCTCGGCTCGGAAGGGCGATTTGGCATTCTCACGGAAGCTGTCGTGCGGGTTTCGCCGTTGCCGGAGCACGAGGAGTTCCAGGCTATCTTTTTTCCCGGATTCATTGATGGCATGACGGCCGTGCGCCGTATCGTTCAGGCGCGGCTGCCCCTGTCGCTGCTGCGTCTTAGCACACCGATGGAAACGCGAACCACGCTGGCCCTGGCCGGCCATGAGCGACTCATTGGCTTGCTGGAGACGATGTTGAGTGTGCGCGGCGTGGGCGATGAGAAGTGCATGCTGCTATGCGGCTTCACCGGGCAGTCGGAAATAGTTCGCGATACCCGTCACGCCGCGCTGGAGATCGCCAAGGAGCATGGCGGCGTCAGCGCCGGCCGGCGCTTCGGCGAGCAATGGATCGAGGGGCGGTTCCGCACGCCTTATCTGCGCAATACCTTGTGGGAATTGGGTTACGCCGTGGACACGCTGGAGACTGCCACCATGTGGGAAGGGGTGCCCAAGATGGTGGAGGTGATCGAGAGCGCCTTGCACTCGGCCTTGCCGGAGAGCGAACGAGTCCACGTCTTCACCCACCTGTCCCATGTCTATGCCCACGGCGCGAGCGTGTATACCACTTATTTGTTCCGAATTGCCGCCGACCCGGACGAGACGTTGCGGCGGTGGGAATTGCTGAAGGGTAACACGAGCCGGGCCATCGTCGCGGCCGGCGGCACGATCAGCCACCAGCATGGNGTGGGGCGCGACCATATGCCCTATCTCGAAGNNGAAAAGAGCGCNCTTGGCCTGGCGGCGCTCGGNAGCGCGGCNGCCGAGTTCGATCCTGACGGCCGCATGAACCCCGGTGTGCTGCTCNGCCGCCGGTCAGGAGGACAATAGCCGTGGCGNATGATAACCAGTGGGATACGGCCTACCGCGAAGAAGCATGGCGCGGCCTGGCGGACGAAGCGTGGGATGTGGTCATTGTCGGCGGCGGCATCACCGGCGCGGGACTGCTGCGCGAGGCCGCCCGGTTGAACTTGCGCGCCGTTCTGGTCGAGCAGCGCGATTTCGCCTGGGGGACATCCAGCCGCTCCTCGAAGTTGGTCCATGGCGGCCTGCGCTACCTCAAGACCGGGCAGGTGGGGCTGACTCGCGCTTCAGTTCAGGGACGGGAGCAGCTGCTGGCCGAAGGGGCCGGGCTGGTGGATCCGCTGGGCTTTCTTTTGGCGCAATACGAGGGGGACGGCATCGGCGCGGGCCGGCTGGTCTACGGCGCGGGCCTGACGGTCTATGACCTGATGGCTTTGCAATACAGCCATCGCTACTTCAGCCCGATGGATTTCCAGATGATGGCGCCCTACATTTCACCGACGGGCCTGCGCGGCGGTTTCCAGTATCAGGACGCGCAGACCGATGACGCCCGGCTGGTCCTTCGCATCCTGCGCGAGGCGACGGCCGGCGGCGGAATAGCCCTCAACTACGTGCGAGCCGAAAAGCTGATTTTGGACGAAGCCGGCCAGGCAACCGGTGTGCTGGTTCGCGACGTTGTATATGAAGCAACAACGGTGATAACCGGGCGCGTCATCATCAACGCCACCGGCGCGTGGGCCGATGCCTTGCGCGTGCAAGTGGGGGCAGACGCTCGCATCCGCCCGTTGCGCGGCAGCCACCTGCTCTTCCCGGCCTGGCGCTTTCCGCTGGCCCAGGCCGTCAGCTTCATGCACCCGATGGACGGCCGCCCGGTGTTCGCCTTCCCGTGGGAGGGCGTGACCCTTGTCGGCACAACGGACGTCGATTGCCCGCCGCCGCTGGATGCCGACCCCAGCATCACCGGCGAAGAGGTTGCCTACCTGATGGCCGCCCTGACAGCTACCTTTCCGGCGCTGGATCTTGGCCTGGATGACGTGATGGCCACGTTCGCCGGTATCCGCCCGGTCATCGGCAGCGGGAAGGTCGATCCTTCGGATGAGTCTCGCGATCACGTCATATGGGAAGAGAACGGCCTGTTGACCGTCACTGGCGGTAAATTGACGACCTTCCGGCAGGTCGCTCGCCAGGCGCTGGAGGCAGTTTGTCACCGAATTGACGACCCCGAGTCGGAAGCGGGAGTGTCAAGGCTAAAGCTGCTGCATGACGATGTGCCGGTCCTGAGTTCCGTGGACGAGACACCGCCGGAGCTGGCGGCGCAGCCCGAAGAGGTTGGGCGTCGTTTGCTCGGCCGCTATGGGGTGGATTCGGCCGCGCTGGCTAC
>JAACJX010000591.1 GCA_014237545.1 Ardenticatenia bacterium
CGTCGTCAGCCGGCCGACCGCGGCCGACCCCGGCGGCAAATCGATCATCGCCGGCTATCACTGGTTCAGCGACTGGGGGCGCGACACGATGATCGCCCTGCCCGGCCTGACGCTGGCCACCGGCCGGCCGGAGGTGGCCGCCGGGGTGCTGCGCACCTACGCCCAATTTGTCGACCAGGGGATGCTGCCCAACCGCTTCCCCGACGCGGGCGAGACACCGGAATACAACACGGTCGACGCCACGCTGTGGTACTTCATCGCCCTGCGCGAATACGTGGCCGCCACGGGCGACACGGCGTTGCTGCGCGAGTTGTTCCCCATCCTGGTCGACATCATCGACTGGCACCGCCGGGGCACGCGCTACAACATCCATATGGACCCGGCCGACGCGTTGCTCCACGCCGGCGAGGCGGGCGTGCAACTGACCTGGATGGACGCCAAGGTCGATGACTGGGTCGTGACGCCGCGCATCGGCAAGCCGGTCGAGATCAACGCCCTGTGGTACAACGCGCTGCGCATCATGCAGGATTTCGCCGGCGAGCTGGGCGAAGACCCGGCCGAATACGCCGCGCTGTCCGCGCGGGTGCGTGAGGGCTTTGCCCGCTTCTGGGATGCGAAGATGGGCTACTGCTATGACGTGCTCGACGGGCCGGACGGCAACGACCTCAGCCTGCGACCCAACCAGCTGCTGGCGGCGTCATTGCCCCACACGCCGCTGTCGGCCGAGCAGCAGCGCTCCGTCGTTGATACCTGCGCTCGCCACCTCCTGACCGCCCACGGTCTGCGCTCCCTGTCGCCCGACGACAAGGCCTTCATCGGCAAATACGGCGGCGACCGCCGCAAGCGGGACGGCGCCTACCACCAGGGCACGGTGTGGGGCTGGCTCGTCGGCCCGTTCATCAGCGCCCACCTGCGCGTCTATCAGGACATGGCCGGCGCGCGCGCCTATCTGGAGCCGCTGCTGCGCCATATGGTCGACCACGGCATCGGCAGCATCAGCGAGATTTTTGAGGGGGACGCGCCGTTCGCGCCGCGGGGCTGCATCGCCCAGGCGTGGAGCGTGGCCGANGTNTTGCGCGCCTGGCAAATGACCGAGATGCGGGAGCAATCGTGACGGCAATCGAGGAACTGAAACGACAGGCGGCCGAGCGGGCCGCCCAGTATATTCAATCGGGCATGGTCGTCGGCCTGGGCACGGGCAGCACNGCCGTGTTCGCCGTCCGGCGCATCGGCGCGTTGCTCGCCGCGGGGCANTTGCAGCGCGTCGTCGGCATCCCCACGGCCGAGGTGACCGCCCGCGAGGCGGAGCGCCTCGGCATCCCGCTGGGAACGCTTGATGATCATCCAACCGTCGACGTCACCATCGACGGCGCGGACGAGATCGATCCCCATCTCAACCTGATCAAGGGGCTGGGCGGGGCGCTGCTGCGGGAGAAGATCGTCGCCGCCGCCTCGCGCCGCTTTATCGTCGTCGCCGACGAGAGCAAGCGGGTCGAGCAATTGGGTACGCGCGCGCCGGTGCCGGTCGAGGTCGTACCCTTCGCCAAGCGGCCGGTGGCCGCCTACATGGCCTCCCTGGGAGCGCGGGTCGTCGAGCGCCGCACGCAGGGCGAGACCTTTATCACGGATGAAGGCAATCTCATTCTCGACTGTCATTTCGCCGGCCTGCCCAACCCGCAGGAGATGGCCCAACTCATCCGCGCCCAACCGGGCGTGGTGGAGCATGGGATGTTTCTGGGCATGGCGACGGAGTCGATCGTCGCCGGGAAGCGAGGGATCATAGTCCTGGAACGGTGAGACCTGTCAGGTTTTTTTGAAACCTGACAGGTCTGCTTCGAACCGATTTCCCTGGAAACCCACTGTAGGGGNAGGTTTGCAACCTGCCNTCTTCCGNTTCACAAGGGCGGGTATCAGANCCGCCCCCACCAATATTACGGCGAGCAATAAACGGCCGTCTGGTTATCGAAGTAGTTGTAGCTGTAGAACGGCCNGCCCACTTCTTCGGCGCGGATGTGAATCTGATCCAGCCCGCGTAGGCCGGCGGGGATGGAATAGGTCGCGGCGATCACGCCCGTCGGCCCGCTATTGAAGCCGCCCACCACGTAGCCGTCGATGCCGAGAGTACCCATGTAGTTCATCATCACCGTGAAGTCGCGGTTGCGCGGGAAGGTCGAATCGGTGCGGATGGTCACGATGTCGTCGCGGATCACGCCGCAGATGACGAAGGTCGGTGTCGGCAGCGGTTCTGTCTGATTATCGAACCAGTTATACGAATAGAAAGGGTTGCTCTGGGTGCGAATGGCGATGCGCTCCAGCCCCTTGAGCAGGACGGGGATGGGGAACGTAGCCGTCATCTCGCCGCCCGGGCCGGAGTAGAGCGTGCCCACCGGCGTGCCATCGATACCCNGCGTGCCCATGTGGCCCATCGNGACCAGGAACGTCGTGTCGGGCGGGAAGTTGTGGGTGCGAATCGTCACGAACTCGTTGACCGCGACCAAATCGATCGAGATCGTCGGGATGGGCGTCGGCGCCGGCTCGGTCAGGTTGTTCCAGAACCAGTTGTAGCTGTAGTAGCCCTGCGGGCTTTGCAGCCGAATGGCGATCTGCCGCGCCCCGACCAGATTGGGCGGGATGGGGTAGGTCGCCGAGAAAGCGCCGAACAAGCCCGAATTGGTGATGGCGACCGGCGTGCCGTTGATGCCGAGCGTGCCGATCGGCCCCATCGTGACCACGAAATCCTGATTGGGCGGGAAGTTCTGGGCCAGGATGGAGACGCTGCCGTCGACCACAACATTTTCAATAGTGAATGTGGGCACNACGCCGTCGTCCCCCTGGGCGGCCGCGCTGCCCAACATGACCAGGAAGACGCCCAGCAACGCCAGGATGAGAACGACCTTCGGCCGCGTCTGTTGGTTTCTGATGCGCTCGACAATTGATGTCATGATGTGATAACCCCTCCGATGAGTTGGTAAGTCCGGAATCCTCCGGATTGGAAGACAGTATGTGGAGTGGCGACGCCCGCANGGAGCCGCGCGACTCAAAGGTCGCACCGCGCCGCCGGTGAGCAGGCAAGGGCCGCCGGCAAAAGCGCGGACGACCCTCACCGGTAATCATGCCACAGCCGGAGAGATGCCGACATGAAACCGGCGTGAAAATTGAGCCTGTTGGGTCGAAAAAAGGGGATTTTTAGAGAGAAAAAAGTACTAAATGCTTGTTCGAAGCGGGAGCAAGGACCTGACAGGTGGGCAATGAAACAACTTGTTCAACTTAGGTGTTACTCGCCCACCCTTCAGCTCTGGACGTGGCAAAGTAACAANACCTTTTTAAATAACGACTTAGGGCAGTATCCAGCGGATATCTTCGGCGGGGGGCGGCGGGCCCAGGTAGTAGACGTCCACCGTGCCGCGCCACGACTGGAACTCACCCTCATCGTAACCGAGGTCGATGAAACGCCCCTTGATGCCCCCGCCCGTGTCCCCGGCGAAGGCGACCCCGTAGCCGGGCACGTAGACGTAGCTGCGGAACGGGATGACGGTCGGGTCGACGGCGATGACGCCCGTGCCGGCCTGAACGCCGCTGGCGGTGATGCCATAGCCCGGCTCGCCCGGCTTCTTGCCGGCGCTGGTGGCCGTGTACGACGTCACGCGCATGGTGACCTTGCGCCAATATTCGACCGGGCCTTCCGGCGTGTCGATGGTGCGCACGACGATGTTGGTGCCGTAGCGCAACACGCGGTTGACCGGCGCGACGAGCAGGCTCTCGCCATCCGGCGCGCGCGATACCTCGACGCCGTTCTCCAGCCGCACCCGCGTGCGTCGCTGGAGCAAGCCGTTGCTGCCCGGCGTGCCCTCGACCAGCGTATCGATCTCCAGATCGGGGGCGGCCTCGAAAACCGTCTCGAATGGCACGGCCACTTCCTCGGTGTCGATGCGCTCGGNGACGCGGANGACCTCGATCNNGTCNCCGGGGGCCACNGTCGCGTCGGCCGCCGGCCGGGTGTAGTCCAACGGTCCCAGCGCGATGCCGTTGTCGGCCAATATCTCGAATACCCGTATTGCGTCGCTGTGGACGTCAACCGTGTGTCCGTCGGCNACGACGACGTAGGGCGCGGCTCGCTCGATGGTGATGGCCATCTCGGGGACGAGCGCTGTCTCGCGCGGCGGGCTGACGCCATCGAGCGCGCCCAGCGCGACGCCCGACTCGGCCAGCGCCTCGCCGACGGTCAGCGCCGTCGTGCGCAAGGCCCAGCGCTCGTCGCCGTCNGTGATGATCACCCGCTTGTANGGGTCGAAGATGATCTGCTCCGGCAGGGGCGCGTCGGCCGCGGC
>JAACJX010000580.1 GCA_014237545.1 Ardenticatenia bacterium
TCCGCCGTCGACTCCTAATTGTTAATTTCTAATTGATTACAGCGGCCAGTCGCGCAGGATGCGCGCCGTCTCCTCGCGATGCTCCGTCTCATCGCGGACCATGTCCTCGAGCTGGACCTGCAGGCCGACGTCGCCGAACTCCTCGGCCTGGTTCGCCCGTTCGGTGTAGCCCTTCACGGCGTTTGTCTCGGCCTCCAGCACTGCCTCCAGCATCTCGCGGTTGGTCTTGGCCTTCTTGACCTTGCTGGGGGTTGTGGTCGGCTCGCCGCCCAGGGCGACGATCTTGTTGGCCAGGAATTGGGCGTGGAGCTGCTCGTCCGGCACCTCGGCCAGGAAGAACTGCACCAGCTGCGGCCGGTAGGGACCGGTCACTTTGGCGGCATAGGTGGTGTATTGAATGACGGCGCCGAGCTCGTCAGCCAGATCTTTGTTCAAATGTTCAATAAGCGTTTTGGCATCCATTTTTGTGGTCCTTTTGACTAGACCGGCGGGTGGAAAGGTGGTGGCGGGCGTCGCGCCGGTCGGCAACGCGCCGCGGAGCACGAACTTCTATTGAGTATACCATATTTACGCTCACTCAACATGATCGACGCGGAGTCGTCNATCCGGCGGGGTCGCCTTCTTTAAGTGAGGCTGATGGCATCTTGGAAAATATCCGTAATTTGTAATTCCTAATTTTCTTCCGCCACCTGCTCCATCACCCGCAAGATCGACGACGGCGGCTGCGCGCCGCTGAAGGCATACTTTTCATTGAAGACNAAGAACGGCACGCCGCTGATGCCCGCCTGCCGGGCGAAGTCGACGTCGGCCAGCACCTCGACCGTGGCGGCGTCGCCGGCCAGCGCCGCGCGTATCNCCTCGCCGTCCAGTCCCGTGTCCGCGGCGATATCCACCAGCACATCCACGTCGCCGATGTCGCGGCCGTGCTCGAAGTAGGCGGTGTAGATCGCGTCCAGAACGTCACCGCGCTTGTCCTCCGGCGTCAGGTAGGCCAGCCGGTGGGACAGCATCGTGTTGGGCGATTTTTCTATATCCTCGAAGTTGAACGTCAGGCCCACGCCCGCGCCGCGCTGGCGGGGCATGGTGAAGAAATCTTCNAGGCTCATGCGGCCGCCGCCCTTGGCCAGCATGTTCTCGCGAAAGTCGCGCCCCTCGGCCGGGATGGTCGGGTCGAGGAAGAAGCTGCGATAGCGCACCGTCACCGGCTCGCCGTTCCATTCGGCCAGCGCCAGCTCGAGATTGCGCTTGCCGATGCGGCACCAGGGACAGACGGTGTCGGAGAAAAGGTCAATTTGCATAAGTTACTCCTGATAACGAGGAGACGATCCCGCGTGGGAATCTCTCGGTGATTTCGCTCTATTATAGACAATTATCTATATGAAAGCAAAACAAACACCGTGGAAAGGCCAGGACCATCATTTCACAGCCCACTTGTAACATATGTTATATCCGCACTCCGCTATAAGGCGTTACACTAATGGCGCGCAGCCCGGTTTACTCGCGGCTGGCGACTTTATCGGTTTAATCGAAAGGAGACTTTTCCCATGCAAATTGAACTTCTCTACCGCCCGGCCTTCTCCATGGCGATGATCAATCTCGACGGTAACGAGGAAGTGCGCGTTGAGGCCGCGTCGATGGTCAGCATGTCCCAGGGCATCGTCCTGGAAACCCAGGCTACTGGCGGTTTCCTCAAGTCCATCAGCCGGGCCGTGCTCGGCGGCGAGAGCTTTTTCCAGAACACCTACAAGGCGCCGCCCGGCGGCGGCCGCCTCGGCGTCGCACCGGCCCTGACCGGTGACCTCGTTGTGCTGGANTTGGACAACGAGACGTTGATGGTGCAGTCCGGCTCTTATCTGGCGTCGGCCATGAGCATCACTACCGACACGAAGTGGAGCGGCGCGAAAACCTTTTTCGCCTCCGAGGGGCTGATCATGCTGCGGGCGCAAGGCTCAGGGCCGCTGCTGCTGTCGTCCTATGGGGCGATTCACGAGATGCCGCTGGCCGCGGGCGAGTCGATCACCGTCGACACCGGCCACCTCGTGGCCTTCACGCAGGATATCGGCTTCCAGGTGCGCAAGGTCGGCGGCATCAAGTCGACCCTGTTCAGCGGCGAAGGGCTGGTGGTGGACCTGACCGGCCCCGGCCGCGTGCTCATGCAAACCCGCTCGACCGACCAGTTCCTCAACTGGCTCATCCCCAAGTTGCCGCGCGACACCAGCGGGGGCAGCAGCAGCAGTGGCGGCGGATTCACCGTTAAGTTTTAAGCGAGACGGACGTTTTACCGGACCACAGACCACGGACCGCTGACCGCGGGTAAAACAAACACCGGCCAACGAAAAAGCCGCCCCGATACCATCAGTAATCGGAGCGGCTTCATTCCTAATTTCTAGTTCGCAATTCCTAATTATCTTTTCTGCGCCGGCAACCCACCGCGCTGCGTGCTGCGGAAGTTGCGNGAGCGGTAGACGCTCACCTTCGGCGCGGGCTTCTGGTGCTCCGGCGAGAACGCGCCGTAGTCAAACCCTTCCATGCGGCGCCGCTCGATGGGCTTGCCGAGCACGCGCTCGATATCGCGCACCATCGCCTCGTCGTCNNNCACGGCNAACGTGACCGCCTCGCCCGTCGCCTCCGCGCGGCCGGTGCGGCCGATGCGGTGGGTGTAGGCNTCNACCGTGTCGGGCATGTCGTAGTTGACCACGTGGGAGATCTCGCTGACGTCGATGCCGCGGGCAGCGATGTCAGTGGCCACGAGGATGTCGTACTTGCCGCCGCGGAAGCCATTCATGGCCTCCTGCCGCTTGTTCTGGGTCATGTTACCCTGCAGCGCCGCCACGCGGTAGCCGCGCTTGTCCAGGTCGGCCGCCAGCCGCTTGGCGCGGTGCTTCGTGCGGGTGAAGACCAGTACGCGCGAGGTGCGCGTCTGTTCCAGCATGCTGTGCAGCAGCTTGGACTTCAGCGTCTCCGGCACCGGGTAGAGGGCGTGGGACACCGTCTTGGCCGGGGCGATGACGTCNACCTGCACCGTGACCGGGTCCTTCAGGATCTCGTCGGCCAGTTGCTTGATNTCGGCCGGCATGGTGGCCGAGAAGAGCATCGTCTGGCGCTGGGCCGGCACGTGNCGNAGCAAGCGCTTGATNTCGGGCAGGAAGCCCATATCNAGCATGCGGTCGGCCTCGTCGAGCACCAGCACTTCGATGCTGGACAGGTCCACGTTGCCCTCGCCGATGTGGTCGAGCAGGCGNCCGGGGCANGCNACGATGATCTCCGTGCCGCGCTTGAAGGCCGAGATTTGCGGNCCCTTGCCGACGCCGCCGTANACNGCNGNGCTGCGCACCTTCGTGCGGCCGCCCAGGNCCACGGCCGTCTGGTGGATCTGNTCCGCCAGCTCNCGCGTGGGGGCGACGATGAGCACGCGCGGCCGCCGCANCGGCCCGCGNNTCAGGCGCTGCAGGATAGGCAGNATGAANGCCGCNGTCTTGCCGGTGCCGGTCTGGGCCAGGCCCAGCACGTCACGCCCNTCNAGGACGTGGGGGATNGCNTGTTGTTGAATNGGGGTGGGGACGGTATATCCGGCGTCGACAATGCCGCCGCGGATGCGCGTATCCAGGTTAAACGCGTCGAACGTTCCGTCGTTCGACGTCTGGGTGTGATCGCTCACTGGGTGTTCTCCTTGACTTCAGACAGCCAAGTCGCACTCCCAGCCGTGTGTAAAAGTCTGCAATTATTTCTCAGACCTCAGAGGTTTAAGAAAACCTCTGAGGTCTTGTTCTCGTGTGACCGGCTCCATAGCCGCGACACCGGGGAGCAGTATAACAGGTGTGGGGATGTTATGGCAAGTAGGTGGACGATTTACTCATAATCCAGTGACGAGTTTAGAGTGACGAGCGGCGAGTTTGGGTTGCTCGTCGCTCGTCACGCGCTACTCGTAACTAGGGCACGATTTCCAACCCATCGATTGCTACTGGAAACCCTTCGGCCGATCCATCCCACCACAGCGACGGCACGTAGCCACCGGGCGCGCCGGGGGTCTTCGTCAGCTTGACGATATCCTTGCCGTTGCCGCGCACGCCGCCCAGGTTGAACGCGCCGATGATAGATACGTACAGGTCGCCGGCGGCCGGGTCGACCCACAGCGCGTTGACGTCCTCGACCGGCAGGCCTTTGATAGCCGGGCCGTCGAAGTAGGCCGACCACGCGCCGGTGTTCGGGATTAGACCCAGCGCGTCTTCATCCTGCGCCTTCAGGACCACGCCGTTGGGCAACTTGACCGCCGCCGCGCCGGTGGTGCTCAGCGCCACGCGGCCGTCGCCGATGTCGCCCAGCGCGTCGATCTTCTCGCCGGTCGTCGTCAGCAAGCTGGCTGAGCCGTCGAACGCCCACTGGAACGAGCCGGCTGTGTTGGGGCCGGTCGACGAGGGCGTGAAGCGGGCGATATCCTGCGGGGCGAACGTGCCGGCCGGGGTGGGCTGATTGGCGGCGACCGACATCAGGATGCGGCCGTTGTTCAGCACCTCGAAGGCGGCCAGGTTCTTTGTAATGCCGACGTCGGAGCCGTCGAAGTACATCGACCAGCCCGTTGCCGGATCGTATTTCAGGATGTCGGCCGGCGTGAAGGCCACGCCCCCGATCGTGCCACTGGAGGCGGGCGAGATGAGGAAGGGCAGGAATGCCGGCGGGAGCGCCAGCTCGAAGCTGCCCGCGTCACATTCGTTGGCCGTCACGCCGCCGGCGCCGTTCTGATTGCGCGGCTCGCCGCGTTGGTCGACGCCGTTGACCGGCGCGGCCAGGCAGGAAGCGCTGGGCGCCAGGTCGAGCGCCGGGCTGCCGGGCGGCAGGGCGTGGGTCTGCGTCGGCCCGCCGTTGTCGGCTAGTGGCGAGAGAATAGCATTTAGACCA
>JAACJX010000370.1 GCA_014237545.1 Ardenticatenia bacterium
CTCGCCGGCGTCACCATCTCCGACGGCAACGGCAGCGAGACGCAGACCGGCAACGACGGGATGTACTCTCTCTATCTGCCGGCCGGCACCTACACGCTGACCGCCGCGCTCGACGGCTACGCCTTCGACCCTCCGTCGCAAGAGATCACCGTCCCACCCGACGCGACTGAGATCGACTTCAGCGGCACGCTGCTGACCTACGTCGTCTCCGGCACGGTGCTGGACGACAGCGGGCAGCCCCTCGCCGGCGTCACCATCTCCGACGGCAACGGCAGCGAGACGCAGACCGGCAACGACGGGATGTACTCTCTCTATCTGCCGGCCGGAACCTACACGATGACCGCTGCGCTCGACGGCTATGCCTTCGACCCTCNGGCGCANGANNTCACCNTCCCNCCCGACGCGACTGNGGTTGACTTCANCGGCNCGCCNCNGNCTNCCGAATGAACGTTGGGNTCGCCAATGTCTCGCCCTTGTGTGCATAAACCCATCGATTCCNGCAACAGGTTGGTGCTCCGCGCCGGACGNCCTACAATGAAGGCATGACAGATTCAAGCCCGATCTACACCATCGGCTATGGCGCGCGCGAACTCGATGCTTTTCTCTCCGCCCTGCACCGTTACGGCATTGCTTACCTGATCGACGTCCGGTCGCGACCCTATTCACGCTTCAAACCTGAATTTTCCAAAGAAAGACTCGAAGAGTCCCTGAGGCAAGCCGGAATTCGCTACGTGTTCATGGGCGATTCGCTAGGCGGCCGCCCTGATGACCCCGCNTGCTATGATTCGCAGGGCAAAGTCGATTACGCCGCGGTAGCGCAACAGGCGTTCTACAAGACCGGGATCGAGCGATTGGCNAAAGCCCATTCGCAAGGTTTTGACGTTAGTCTNATGTGCAGCGAGGGCAAGCCGGAAATGTGCCATCGCAGCAAACTCATCGGTAAGACACTAGCGCAACGCGGTATTCCCGTGGCCCACATCGACGAGAACGATGAACTCATCGCCCAGGAAGATGTCCTGTCGCGACTGACAGGCGGCCAGCCGTCGCTATTTGGCGACGACCTGCTGCCCGGCATGTCGCGCAAGCCCTATAGCCCGACGAACCGGGAGGATGAAGATGAATAGGATCATCACCATCGGCGCCATCGGCTACACGGCCGACACGTTCTTCCAGGCCCTGCGTGAGGCGGACGTCGATACTTTCGTTGACGTTCGCCGGCGGCGGGCCGTGCGCGGCCGCGAGTATGCCTTCGCCAATAGCCAGCGCTTGCAAGCTCGGCTAGCCGAGCTTGGAATTCGCTATCTCCACCGGCCCGATCTGGCGCCGCCCGACACGGCCCGCGCGCGACAGGCAGCGGCCGACAAGGCTTCGGGCGTTGCCAAACGCAAACGGACGGAGTTAAGTCCGCTGTTTGTGGAGATCTACGAGCGTGAGGTGCTGGATNACTTTGATCCACAGTCGCTCCTCGACACCCTGCCGCCGGACTCCGGGGTGGTCGCGCTGATGTGCGTCGAGCGCGAGCCGGCCGCGTGCCACCGGTCGTTGCTGGCCGAGCGACTGCGGCGAGCGCTGAATGTCGAAGTAGAGCACCTGATACCAGAATAACTGATTCCACAGTTTGCACAGATATCACCGATTGGTCTGGCNATGCCCTCTTTTGATGGGCACCGAGAGATTTTGCCCGATTTTCCCTGAGTTCGCGCGGATGGCAGTCAAAAGATCGGTATATATCTTGTGACAGGATGGGATACAAGTCTCCCCTGGAGGGCTTTGGTGATTGTCACCATCGTTGCAAAAACGCGTAGAGGCCACGGGGCATGCATAGGCGGTATTTCGGGCGATGGCCGCTCCGTCCGCCTCATCGCCCCCGACGCGGCCTTCAATGAGCACTACAACCTTGATTACCAGGTGGGCGAGGTGTGGGAAATCGACGGAGACACGCCCGACGAATTCATCCCACCTCACACAGAGAACATCATCGTGCGGCGCAAGCGGCGGCTGGGCTGGGCGGAAGATGTGCCGGCTCTCATCGAGCGTCACATGCCGCCACACGCTGGCGGGCTTGAGACGCTGTTCGATGGCTTGGCCAATGGACAACCGGGCGGGCCGCTGTTCATCGCCGAGCGCGCAGGCGTTCCCGGCTACAGCACGATGTTCTGGCGACCCGATCAGGATCTTGTCCGCGATACGAACGGCAAGCGCATCCGCTATCGCTACCCTACTGATGACGGCGGGCGGACGGTGACCTATACCGGCTTTCAGGAACCGCCGGACGTGCTGCCGGCCGGCACAACCCTGCGCATTTCCCTGGCCCACTGGTGGCGACCGGCNGAGCATCCCGAGGCGGAGTTGCGCTGCTATCTGCAACTCTCGGGCTGGGTCGTCCCTGGCGATCCGCGAGATTTCGATGAGTACGGTGATGAGGCGTTCACGGCGGAGTTTGCCGCCGGCGATAGGGAGTCNGCCCTTTCTCTGCCCGAGGCGCGCCGCGTCCTCAAGCGTGTTTTTGGCTACGACGAATTCCGACCGCTACAGCCCGAGATCATCCAGAACGTTCTCGACCGGCGGGATAGCCTGGCCGTCATGCCGACCGGCAGCGGCAAGTCGATGTGTTTCCAGCTACCGGCCTTGCTCTTCCCCGGCCTGACGGTCGTTGTGTCGCCCCTCATCTCGCTGATGGAGGACCAGGTCATGCAACTGCGCCAGTCGGGCGTGCCGGCTGCTTTTCTAAATAGCACTTTGTCGTATGAGAGTTACGTCCACATTCAGCAACAAATCAAGACCGGCCGCGTGAAGTTACTTTACACCTCGCCGGAGACCTTGCTGCGGCCGGAAACACTGGTCATGCTCGATGAGTGTCGCGTGGACTGTCTGACGATTGACGAAGCTCATTGCATCTCCGAATGGGGCCACGACTTCCGGCCGGAATACCGCCAACTGGTTCAGGTGCGCCACCGGTTGCCCGACGCGGTCTGCCTGGCCCTGACGGCTACCGCCACAGAACGNGTGCGGCGCGACATCAAGCAGACGCTGGCCGTNGGCGACGCCGATGAGTTCGTNTCTNCGTTCGACCGGGAAAATNTATTTCTATCGGTAGCCCCGCGCGAGGATGGTNTGGCGCAAACGATCGAGTTCCTCGAGGGCCANCGNGGCGAATCAGGCATCATCTACTGCACCACTCGCGACCGGGTCGACANGCTGGCCGCGCAACTGGCGGCGNGCGGNTGGGATGCTCTNCCCTATCACGCCGGGCTGGACAATGCCACGCGCCGCGAGCATCAGCGCCGCTTCTCCCACGACGAGGCGGCGATCATCGTNGCCACCATCGCCTTCGGAATGGGCATCAACAAATCGAACGTCCGTTTCGTCATTCACCACGATCTGCCCAAAGACCTGGAGAACTATTACCAGCAAATCGGCCGCGCCGGACGCGATGGCTTGCCCGCCGACTGCTTGTTGCTCTTTAGCCGCCAGGATGCGATGACGATCAATTTCCTCACTGACCGCGATAACCCGACGCAACGCGCNGCGGCCGCCGCTCGCTTGCAAGCCATGATCGCTTTCGCCGAGACCAATAATTGCCGCCGGCGGCCGCTGCTTGCCTACTTCGGCGATAGTGATGTTCCCGCCAAATGCGATCGGTGTGACAACTGCCTGGCCGGCGATAGTCAACTTGTGGATCTGACTGTGCCGGCCCAAAAGTTCCTTTCCTGTGTCGTGCGAACGGGGCAGATCTTCGGCGCGTCGTACATAATCGACGTCCTGCGCGGCTCCAAGCGCAAGGAGATCCTTGAGCGCGGCCACGAACAACTCTCCACCTACGACATCGGCCACGAGTTCACCAAGAAAGAGTGGCAGCAACTGGCGCGGCAGTTCGTCAGCAATAGCCTGCTAATCCAGGATTTAGATCATGGCAGCCTTAAGCTGACAGGCGCGGGGCGAGCCGTTTTGAAGGGGGAGGCATTCCTGGGAACAATGCCGGTGGCCGA
>JAACJX010000691.1 GCA_014237545.1 Ardenticatenia bacterium
GCAGACGACGGACCACAAACGACAGACCACAGCCCGCAGACCCCGAACGACGCGCGCTCCCTATCTCCCCTGCCCCCCGGCTCCCCTTCCCCTGAAGAAGCGCCCCGTGGCGCGACGTTCTCGTCCGACCCACTGCGCCCGGCTCGCGTCGGCGCGCCGACCAGCATCGAGCGGCTCGACTGGGTGCGCGGCCATCTGGCGCGCATCGACCGCCACGGCCTGACGGCCGCCGAGCGCAAGGAGATGCTGCGCCTGCTGAAGCTCATCCAGGACGACGTCGCGTCGCTGACAGCGGCCTTGCGCTCCGGCGACGCCGGGTCGAAGGAGTTCTGACGACGAGCGAGCTAGCGTTATGCGAGCATTTCGTTAGAAGGCCCGGGAGAGACCTTCGGCCGCTGTCGCCCCAGGAGCATGCCTATGCCGCTCTCCGCTGATGCGGTCATCACGCTCATTATCCTGACTGCCGCCATCGTTCTGTTTCTCACCAACCGAATTCGCGCCGATGTCGTTGCCCTGCTCGTTCTCGTCAGTCTGGGCGCGACCGGTGTCCTCACCCCGCAGGAAGCCTTCTCCGGCTTCAGCCGTTCGGCCGTCGTCACCATCGTCGCCATCTACGTGCTCGCCGCCGGATTAAACCTGACCGGCGCGGGCGAGCGAGTCGGCAATTGGCTTGGCCNGGCCGCCGGAGAATCCGAGGGCCGGTTGGTCGTGCTGGTCATGATCGCCGGNGCCTTCCTGTCCCTGTTCATGAACAACATTGCCGCCGCGGCGGTGCTGCTGCCGGCCGTGTCGAGCGCGGCCCGCCGCCAGAATGTGAACCCATCGCGGCTGCTCATGCCGTTGGCTTTCGCTACCATCCTGGGCGGCATGGCCACGCTTTTCACGACGACCAACATCGTCAGCAGCGGCCTGCTGGCCGAGGAAGGCCTGCCGGGCTTCTCGGTATTGTCGTTTGCGCCGGTGGGCATTCCGGTCATCGTCGCCGGGATGGTCTATATGGCCCTGTTCGGTCGCCGCACACTGCGCGAGCGGCCCACGCCGGAGCAGTTTGAACCCAACGCGGCCGACTTGATGGACGAAGACCTGGCCGAAATCTACCGGCTCGACGAGCGCCTCTTCCGCGCCCGCATCCCGCCGGATTCCTATCTGGACAAGCGAACGCTGGCGGAGAGCACCTTTCGCGAGACCTATAACGTCAACGTCCTGGCGATCGAGCATGAGGGCCGGAAGCAACTCGCCCCGCCGCCCGATACCGTCCTGCACGCNGGCGATGTGGTNACGCTCGAAGGTAGCCTGGACGAGTTCCGCGGGCGCGACGTTGAACCATTCCTCGAAATCATGGACCTGGGGCCCAGTGTCGATCATCACCTGCAATCGGCCGACGTCGTTATCACTGAGGTCGCCCTNGCGCCGCGCTCNGGTCTCATCGGCCACACCTTGCAAGAGGTCAGCTTCCGCGAGCAATTCGGTTTTTCGGCGCTGGCTATCTGGCGCGGCGGGCGGCCGATCCGCCGCGGCATGACCACTACGCCGCTGCTCCTGGGCGACGCGCTGTTGTTGCAAGGCCCTCGGGCGCGGCTCCACCTGCTGCGCCGCAACCCGGACCTGATCATGCTGGGCGAACCGGCCGAGCCGGTCTCCGACGTCCGCTCGAGCAAGCTGGGCGTGGCCGCGGCGATCATGGTCATCACGCTTATCGTTGCCGCGACGGGATTAATCCAGACGGCCGAAGCGATGCTGTTGGGCACGCTGGCGATGGTACTGGTCGGGGTGCTATCGCCCGACGAGGCGTATGACGCCATCGAATGGCGGTCGGTCATCCTCGTCGCCGGGATGCTGCCGATGGGCTTGGCGCTGACCAAGACCGGGCTGGCAGGCGTGGCNGCCGAGAACATCATGCGCCTGACGCTGCCCTACGGCGCGCTAGTCCTCTTTGCCGCGCTGTTCCTGCTATCTACGCTGCTGGTGCAGGTCATCAGCGGCCCGGCGGTCGCGGCCATCGTCGTGCCACTGGCCATCGAATCGGCCAGACAGGCCGGCATCGATCCGTGGAGCCTGACCCTGGGTGTGGCCCTGGGCACCTCGATGGCCTTTCTGACCCCACTCGGCCATCCGGTCAACGTGCTGGTGATGGGCCCCGGCGGCTATCGCTTCGGCGATTATTTCAAGGTCGGCCTGCCCCTGACCATCATCGTGACGATTGTCATTCTCATCTTGCTGCCGTTGATCTACCCCTTGTAGGCGGCCCTCACCGCTCAGCGGATGGCGACGGGCAGATAGGTCGTGTGGCCCGTGATAGTGAGCAGCACCGTCGCCGGCTCNGACNNNGCCGNNCCGTCGCCCGCCCGATAGGTGAAGCTATCCTCGCCCGCGAACCCTGCCGCCGGCGTGTAAGTGAACGAGCCATCGGCTTCGAGCGCCAGGGTGCCGTGCTGCGGTGGATCCACCAGTTCGGCCGCCAGTGCGTCGCCGTCGGGATCGCCGTCGTTGGACAGCACGCCCCTGTCCGCGTCGATCGCGAGCGCGAGGTTCATGTAAGCCTTGTAGGCGTCATCGACGGCTGACGGTGGCTGGTTGTCCAGCGCGAGATCCAGTATGTAAGGCCCATTGCAACCCATCCCGCCCTCGTAGCAGATACCCTCGACCCGGACGAAATAGGCGCCGGTCGCAGGCAGCACGTAGCTGATATTGACTCCATCCGGCGCTTGTTCGTCGCACTCGATAACCGCTTCCGCGGCGTCTAACAGGCAGACAAACGGCGCGAGATCATTCCCCGCCGGCAGCGATAGCGTGACGCGGGCCGGGTCTCCGGCCTTGCCGGCGAAGACGAAGTAATCCTTATCGCCGTATTCGTCCACGTCATCGTGGGCATTGATGTCCCCATCGATCTGATCGCCATAGGCGATGGGCGTGGCGGACTCGGCCGTGTCGTTGGGCTCATGGANGTCGGANTGCCGGAATCGGATCCNGTAGGTNNCCTGGCAGCCCAGGCCACCCTCGCCGCACGAAGCCGATACCTTTAAAAAGTAATCGCCGGCCTGGGTAATGGCATAATCGAGGGTATTGGTGTTGTCGGGCTTCGATAACCGGCACAATAATTGCGCCTGAGCGCTGTCATAGAGGCAGAGGTCGGGCGACAAGTTGCTGTCGCCGCTGATTTCGACCCGCACCCGCGTGCCGGCCCCGGCCGCGAAGCGGAAAAAGTCTACGTCGTCGTAGAACTCAACGTCGTCGTGGTCGTCGATCGCCGCCCACAGCGCGTTGCCAAGCTCCACAGGGGTGGCCGTGGCGAAGGTGTCGTTAGACTCGTAGGCGTCCAAGGCGGGATCGTTTTTGAAGTGGGCCACGACCTGAAGCGGGCCGGAAACGCTCACATCCACCGGGTTTTCAGAACCGGACGCGCCGCCGCTCCAGTAATCGAACAAGTACCCCCTCGCGGGGAGGGCTACCAGTCGCAGCGGCGAGTTCGGCCGGTATAAGCCGGTGTCGCAACTGGCTCCGGCCACGGACAAGGTGCCCCCGAGTTCCGGCGTCGCCGTTGCGGCAACCGCATGGCACGGCTTGGTCACGCGGAACCAGTTGAAAGCCGCCGTCGGCATTTGATCCGATGGCTGGCCGCCGTAAGCCGCCAGCCCCATTTTTGCGCCCGGCCACTCAACCGTCACGGGTTCGCCGAGCGGGGTCCAACCTACGCCCGATGGGCTATAGGCGGCCGTATAGGTGTCGCCGCGTCGCTCGATTCGCAGGCGCGTTTCGTCAACCAGCCACGCCCCGGCGCGCTGAACGACGCCGTCTATCTCGGCCTCGAACTCGATGCGCCAGCCATCGCGGTAGACATGGCCCAATCTGATATAGTTATCGTCATCCTTGTAGATGAGCAACCCGCCCTGCTGGTAATTCGCGTTAAGGGGAACGAAGAAGTAGGCCAGTGTCTCCACGGCGAAATCGCCGTCGGGCATTGGGCGCAACAGCAAATTTCGCGCGTCGTTGGCCGACTCCAAATCGCCGGGCTGCATGTCAACGGTGAAGTACCCCTGCCACCGGCGGCCGGGAACGCCGCCGAGGTGCCAGCGGCCGGGGTCTTCGCGCACGAAAGACCAGGCCTTGCCCAACGCGCCTTCCTCAAACTCCTCGTTATAGAAGGCGGCCGGCTTGCGCGGGTTAACGCTCCACACGGGCGACCACTCGCCTGTTCCGGCGCCGTTGACCGCCCGCACGCGCCAATAGCTGTACTGGCCGTACGGCAATGTCACCGGCGATTCGAACTCGTAGCCGGTGATGCCGCTCTCGCTGGCCAGAACCGAATCGAAGAAGGGATTGGCCGCGATCTCTACGTCGAACCAGGCGGCCGAAGCCACCGGCGACCAGCGCAACATCGGCTGGGCCGTGGCGACGGCGTCCCCATCGAAGCCACCGGCGATGAGCGGGACTGGCGGCGGCGATCCGGATCCAGCGAGGTTCAGATTATCGAGCCAGGCTTCGATCCCGGCCCCCTGGGTGGTGATAAACAGCGTTCCCTTGCTCGAGTATTCGGGCAGAGTGATCGTCATGCCAATGCGGGTCCAGCCTTGNGTGGGTTGCTCGAGCTGCGCTAGAGTGAAGAGCTGGAGTGAGGACGAATTCGCGTCGAGGGCTTTCAACTGTATCTT
>JAACJX010000690.1 GCA_014237545.1 Ardenticatenia bacterium
GCACCTCACAATTTGCCGCTCCGCCCACACCTGATATAATTCAATCCACAATGCCACCCTAGCTCAATCGGCAGAGCGATCGCTTCGTAAGCGATAGGTTATCGGTTCAACTCCGATGGGTGGCTCAGACCGTAAGCCCTGGAGGAACCAGGGCTTTTTTGTTGGACAAGTAATAAATCGGATACTAGGTTCAGCGGAATGTTACTCCCAATGGCGCTGATCTATTTGCCGCCCGGGTAAGTTCGCGCAGCGGTATATGAGCGTGCAAAACACCTCCTCCCTGAAATATAAACCTGTCGTGTTCGGTGTCGCGGGCGGAACCGCGTCGGGCAAGACAACGGTGGCCCGCGCCATTCTGGACGCCGTCGGCGCGTCGAAGATCGCCTATCTACCCCATGATGCCTACTACCACGACCGGGACGAATTATCATTCGAGGAGCGCGCGCGTCTCAACTACGACCATCCCGACTCCCTTGATACCAAGCTACTGATCCGCCACATCAAGGATCTGAGCGTCGGCGCACCGGTTCACGTGCCGGTATATGACTTCACCACCGACCGGCGCACCGAGGACACAATTCTGGTCGAGCCCGCGCCCATCATCCTGGTAGACGGCATCTTGATTTTTACCAAAAGAAAATTGCGCGATTTGATGGACATCAAGATATTCGTCGACACCGACGCCGACGTGCGATTTATCCGCCGGCTCCAGCGCGACATGAAAGAGCGCGGCCGCTCCCTGGATTCCGTCGTCCAGCAATATCTTGACACTGTGCGGCCGATGCACCTCAAGTTCGTCGAGCCCAGCAAGCGATATGCTGACATTATCATCCCCGGTGGCGGACAAAACAAGGTAGCCATGGATATGGTTGTCAGCCGGTTACAGATGCTGCTCAGGGTTCGCGAGGAGCAAGCCGAAGAGGAGATAGTGTGATGATCAACTGGAGCGAGCAACGAGTAGTCGTAACCGGCGGCTCCGGCTTTCTTGGCAGCCATGTCGTGAGGGCGTTGCAGCGCCGCGGCGCGGGTGACATCTTTGTTCCCCTGCGGGAGAATTACGATTTGCGCCAGCAGAGCGCGATCCTGGATTTGTTGAATGACGCCCGGCCCACTTTGATCATTCATTTGGCCGCATCCGTGGGCGGCATCGGCGCCAACCGGGCCCATCCGGCCGAGTTTTTCTATGACAACCTGATGATGGGCACGCAACTTCTCCACGAGAGCTGGGTGGCCGGCGTCGAGAAATTTGTGGCTATCGGCACGGTATGCGCCTACCCCAAGCACACGCCCATCCCCTTCCGCGAAGAAGAGTTGTGGAACGGCTATCCCGAGGAAACCAACGCGCCCTATGGGCTGGCCAAAAAGATGCTCCTGGTGCAAAGCCAGGCCTATCGGCAGCAGTATGGTTACAACTCGATCTTCCTACTGCCGGTCAATCTCTATGGGCCTGGCGACAGCTTTGATCTGGAATCTTCCCACGTCATCCCCGCGCTCATCCGCAAATGCATTGAGGCGAAGGAGCGCGGCGAGGAGAGCATTGTCGCCTGGGGCGACGGCTCCGCCACGCGAGAATTCCTCTATGTCGAAGACGCGGCCGAAGGAATTGTCCTGGCCAGCGAGCGATATAATCGCAGCGAACCGGTCAACCTCGGATCAGGATTTGAGATCAGCATTCGTGATCTTCTCCACACCATCGCGCGCCACACCGGCTTCAACGGCCACATCGAATGGGACACGACCAAGCCGAACGGCCAGCCGCGCCGGGCGTTGAACACGGACCGCGCCTTCGACTATTTCGGCTTTCGGGCCACCACCGACTTCGACGAAGGACTGCGCAAGACCGTCGAATGGTATAAGCAAACGATGGCAGCTTCTCGGCAAGCATCGATGAGCGGTCGGGGATAGTGAGCGCGGGGAGCAGGCCCCGATGAACCTAGCCGAACGGAGCGTGACCTCCGTCGCGTGGAACTTCTTCGCCAACCTGCTGAAGATCGCGATCCTCCTAGGGCGATCGATCTGGCTGGCGCGCTTGCTCCCGGTCGAGACCTTCGGCGTCTACGCCCTGGCATCCTCTATTGTGACCTTCAGCGGCATACTGCCGATGTTCGGGCTCGGCAGCGCCTTCCTGCACCGTGTGGATGAAACCGCAAACGAGCAACAGGCCGCGGCCGTGCACTTCACCCTGAGGCTGATCCTGACCGCGGCCTGGGCCGCCCTCCTCATCGTTGCTGCCCTGTTGTTTACCAGCGCCGAACTGCGGCTCGCCCTTATCGTGCTGACCCTGGCCTTTGCCGGGCTCTATCTGACCGATACGCCCAAGATCATTCTTACCCGCCGGGTGGATCATCGCCGCCTGGCTTTGCTCGATCTGCTGACGGCCGTGGCAACCACGTTGGCGGCGTTGGCCCTCGCCTACCGCGGCTTCGGCCTGATCGCGCTTCTGGCCACCGACGTCGTTACCCTGGCCTTGGCGGTAGCCATTCTTTACCTGTGGCAGCCCGTTTTTCGGCCGCGCCTCTTGTGGCTGCGCGATACAGTGCGTTATTACCTGAGGTACGGCGGCCGGGCCATGGTGGGTAGCGTTCTCAGCGAAGCGCTGGATCATCTGGATGACATCTGGGTCGGCGCGTTCCTGGGAAACCAGGCCTTGGGCTTCTATTCTCGCGCTTACACCTTCGCCACCTATCCGCGCCGCCTGATCGCCTTTCCCGTCAATATGGTCGCTGGCGGGACGTATGCCGAACTGAAAGGAGAGCGGCTCAGGCTCTCGCAGGCCTTCTTTCGAACGAACGCGCTCCTCGTTCGCAGCGGATTCCTGCTCGGCGGCCTTCTCGTGCTCATCGCTCCGGAATTCGTCCGCATCGCCCTTGGGGAAAAATGGCTGCCAATGGTGCCTGCCTTCCGCCTGATGGCNATTTTTACCTTGCTCGACCCAATTCGCGTCACCATCAGCCAGGTCTTTCTGGCCGTTGGTCAACCGGAGCGGATCATTCGCGTGAGGATGATTCAACTCGTTATTCTCATCGCCGGGATGTTTGCCCTTGGCTTACCTTATGGAATCGAGGGCGTGGCGATCGTGATGAATATCACGCTTCTGGTGGGACTGGTACCCCTCCTTCGGGCGGCTCGCGAACATGTCGACCTGTCTGTCCGGCGCTTGTTCGCCGTGCCAGCCCTCGCCGTCGCCGCCGGCACGGCCGCCGCAATCACCGCAGATGCCATCGCTTGCTTCTATTTCGCTTGCCCCAATGACTGGATAACCGGTATCAGCAAGGTGGTCGCGTTCACACTGGTATTTGCCGGTGTCATGTGGGCGTTCGAGAGGCAAGAGATAATTAGCCAGGCGCGGCGTTTGAAAGGAATGCTGCGCGGCCAACAGACGATTCCCGCAGAGGAGGCATCCGGGCCGCTATGAAGATTACGGTCGGCATCACTTCCTACAACCAGAGCGCGCTTCTGCGAGAGGCCATCGAAAGCGTACTGGCGCAAACCCTGCTTCCATCCGAGATCATCATCACGGATGACGCGTCCACCGATGATTCCGTCGCGCTGATAGAGAGCTTTGCCAGTCGCTATCCCAATCTGATTCGCCCCATCCTCCTGAACCGCAACGGCGGGCCCAATCACGCNCGCAACCAGATAATCGACGCCGCCCAGGGAGAATACCTGTCGTTTCTGGACGGTGATGATCGCTGGCTGCCGGCCAAACTGGAGCGAGAGACAGACCGACTGTCCATGNCCGACCGGCCGGAGGGCGTGTTTTCCAATTTCTACTTCACCGATGGATCGTCCCAGCGCCTATTCTTGTGGTCCGACGCCACAACCCGGCGCCCGCCGGAAGGGCATATTTTGCAGCAGGTGCTGACCCTTGACCTGCCCCGCAACACCCTCTTTCGCTCCGAGATCGCGCTTACTAGTCTCTGGCGCGAGGCGGGGTACTTCGATACAACCTATGTCATCTATGGCGATTGGGATATGCGGGTGCGATTGGCCGCCGCCGTGCCGCGTTTCGCTTACGTGGACGAGTCGCTATGCGAATATAATCGTCATGGACGTGGTCTCTCTAGCAAGCCGGTTGAGCTNCACCTGGACGCTGTTGACCACATCGAGCATAAATATGCGTCGCTGATCGCTAACTTGAGCCAATCGTCCGGTGACTCCCCTGGGAAAAAGCTGGATCAATTTCGCGCCAAGTTGCTGCGCCGGGCGGCGGCTGATGCACTGCTGTACGCCCCCTCCCCTAGCCGCAAGAAGGCCCTTGCCTATTACCGCCAGAGCCTTAGCTACCATNGGGTGCTGGATCTGCGGTTATTCTGGTATCTTTTAANGGCATGAACGGTAACTCTGTGATGCTACCGNGGCCCAGGGAACAAGCAGACCCCAGGGATATCCGGGGCGCCTGGCCGTGGTCGGCCGAGACAAGCGCGGCCACCGGCGATCATACCCTTGCCGGCAACCTGCCCCGCATCACCGTCGTCACGCCGTCTCTCAATCAGGGACGCTATATCGAGGCGGCTATTCGCTCGGTGCTGCTGCAAGGGTATCCAAATCTGGAATACATCGTCGNCGACGGCGGATCAAACGATGGCAGCCTGCAAGTTATAGAGCAGTATGCGACGTTCCTGTCTGACTGGATCAGCCAGCCGGATCCGGGGCCGGCGCACGCGATCAACCGTGCCTTCGAAAGAGCTTCGGGTGATATTTTTGCCTGGCTAAATGCCGACGACGTCTACTTACCCGGCGCGCTTTGGGCCGCAGCCGCGGCTTTCGAGGAGGTCAGCGGAGTTGATCTGGTCTACGGTGAAGGCTGGTACATCGACGAGTTCGGCCGTCGCATCGAGCCCTGCCGCTTCGTTCGTCGCGCCTTTACGCGCCAATACTTGGTCAACAAGGATCCCATCCTCCAGCCGGCCGCCTTCTGGAGGCGAACGCTCTGGGAGCAAACCGGCCCATTGAATGAGAGCCTGCGCTGGGTCTTTGACTGGGAGTGGTTCATACGCGCCTACGCCAAAGGTATCTTCCATTACATCCCCCGCGATTTCGCCTATTACCGCGTTCAACCCCAGGCACTGACGCGCACCGGCGGGCTGCCCCGCCAACTGGAGCACGGCCGCGTCACGCGTCAATACGGGGCATGGTGGCACCCCAATCATCTTGTACAACAAACGCGCCGGCTCGACGCCGCGGCCCTCAGGTTGACCCGGAATTGGCCGCGCGTCCCGGCGGCGCTCGGCCGTTTTCCATTTTCAGTGCTGCGCCTGCTGGCCGAACGGCTGTTGTCCGGCATGTACATGCGATGAATCCGCCCGAAATACTATGAACGTCGCTTTCCTGCCGGTCTACCCCAACCCTTACCAGACCCTGCTGCGCGACGCGCTGACGGTCGCAGGGGTGTCAGTTGACATGCTTGACACGCTGCCCTCCGGCCAATGGTTGCGCGAACATCGCCGCCGCGTGCAAATCCTTCATTACCACTGGCTATCGGGCCTGTACATGAGGCGGTTTCTCACCCCGATTCAGGTCGCCAAATTCATTAATCACATTCGGGACGCCCGCGCTCTCGACTATCGCATCGTGTGGACAGCCCACAATATTCTCCCCCACCGGCCCATCTTTATGCCTGTGGACAATGCGATACGCCGTCTGATGATGCGGGAAGCGAACGCAGTGATCACCCACTGCGAGTTTGGCCGGCGCGAGTTACTGTCTCGATTCCCGCGCTCTGGGCCCATCGCCGTCATCCCTCACGGTCATCACCGTGACGTGTATCCTGACACAATTCCCCGCGCCACCGCGCGCCGNGAACTCGGTATTGGGGCTGACCTGTTCGTCTACCTGGCCCTGGGCAATATCACCGCCTACAAGGGTCTGGNTGATTTAATATCTGCTTTCAAAAAGGTGGCCAGTGAGCGGGACCTGTTGATCATCGCCGGGCGAAATCGAAGCGAGCGTGTTGTTTCTCAACTGATGAAAGCCGCGGCCGGCGACGGCCGGATTCGTATCCGCGCGAACTACATCCCGGTCGAGGAGATGCAGATCTACTTTCGGTCCTCCGACGTGATGGTTGCCCCCTTTATACAAGTGCTAACCTCCAGTTCAGTCATTGCCGGCCTTACTTTCGACTTGCCGCAGGTCGTGCCCGCGTTGGGTTGTCTGCCCGAGCTTGTTACACCTGATGCCGGCATTATTTATGATGCGAAACAACCAGGCGGATTGGAAAATGCGCTTGTCAACATTAAGCAGCAGGACCTGGACAAAATGCGCGCCGCCGCGNGGCGAATTACCGATGGGCTGAACTGGGACAATATAGGGCGACTGACCGCCGACGTCTACAGAGAGTGCCTCGCGCGATGAAGCTCAAACCTGTCAAAGCAACCATTCTGTCGTCGGTCCACCTGGCCCTGGATAACCGCGTCTTCTACCGCGAAGCCCGCACGCTGGCGCAAGCCGGGTATGATGTCACCCTGATCGCCATCCATGAGCGAGATGAAGAGCGAGACGGCGTGCGCATCAGGGCTCTGCCGCGGTTGTCGCGCAGCCGCCGGCCGCTCCTCTGGCGACGGTTGGCCCGCCTGGCGCTTGAAAACAGGGCGGATATCTACCACATCCACGATCCCGAGTTGCTGCTGGTGACGCCTTACCTTCGCCGGAAAAGCGGCCGGCCGACGATCTATGACATCCACGAAGCCAACGCCGACTTCATCGCGGTCAAGGACTACCTGCCAGGCCTGATCAGGGTTCCCTTGTCGGCCTTGTTCCGGCGACTGGAACCGGCGCTGGCCCGCGGCGAGAACGGGTTGATTTTTGCCGATGACTCGATCGCCGCCGACTTTCAATCCATTAACGTCCCAAAGGTGACGTTGTTCAACTTCCCGGGACCGGAGTTTATCGCGCTGGGAGACGCCTGCCCCCCGCCTGCGGCGGATATGCCACCCGTCGTCCTCTATCTTGGGGGGATGGAGAGAAATCGCGGCGCCGGGCTGATGGTAGAGGCATTTGACCAGGTGTTGGGCCAACGCCCAGACGCGCGGCTTCTGGTCGTCGGCCATTTCATGCCGCCCGGTCTGGAAGATGAAGTTCGCGCCGAGGCCGCCAGGCGCCATATCAGCCATGCAGTGACCATCACCGGGCGTGTGCCATTTGAACGCATTGGAGAGTATCTGGCTCAGTCAACCGTCGGCTGGGTGACCTGGCAGCCGTTTGCCAAGAATCAGAAGAACGTGCCGACCAAGCTGTTCGAGTATATGGCCTTCGGCCGCCCGGTGGTCAGCAGCGATTTACCCTCGACCAGGCCATTTGTTGAAAATGGGGTCAATGGCTTCCTGGTGACCGCTGAGAATCCCCGTAGCCACGCCGAGGCCATTCTCCACCTGATCAACGCTCCCCTCTCGGCCCGCGCAATGGGCCAGGCCGGCAAGCAGATGGTGAAGGAGCGCTTCAACTGGGATTCAATGAAGCCGCGCCTGCTGGCTCTCTATGAGGCGGTGTTGGCCTCATCACGNACAGGATAACCGAGTCTGTTCATAGTAGGTTCAATAATAGGCATTACCCGGCGGATGAGTTCTGCCTCCCGTCGCCACTTCTCTTGATCGGGCGCGGAAACGATATTTACCTCCGGTAAAGGGTTACCCAGGGTGGGGATNTTGTCCGGCGCTATTTCGAGAAATGCGCCAATTCTAGCCAGAGTCAAATCAGGCGCNGTTATCAAGTCCTCATAACGGATTGTCACTGATGGTAAAACCGCCGACTGGTGGATGTAATCGAGCACCGCCTGATTTGANGTGACCCATTGATGCGCCGCGATCACCTCCAGGGGGCTATTCAGCAGCTCTTGCCAGCCGGGGATGAGCGTGAAGGCCCAACGGCCGCTTGTCTGTCCTTCACTCGTCACGGAGCTGGGCGTCCGATAGCCGGGAAAGAGATGCGGTCTGCGCCAGCCTTCTATCAGTGAATGCACATTTGCCCGACCATCGCGGGTCAGGAATATCACCCGGGCGTCGGGAAAGAGCGCGGCCAGGAAGGGCAGGCGAAGGCAATTCTCCGGCGTCTTTTCCAGCAGCCGGATGGCCCCGGCCGGAGGCGAGAGGCGATTTCGCCATTCGGCGAGGCGGCGAAAGACGGCAAGTCCCGCTCCCGGAACCCCGCTCCCAAGCGCCCCCGCCGGTGACGCCTGCCTGCCCCGGCTTTTCATCGCCTTGTAGAGTGGATTTCGATTCAGACGTGCGCGCAGTAGATTCACTCCGCGCCAATACTCCCCGGGAGCGGATAATTCGACAAAGCGCCGAGATATGAACGCGCGTGATTCGGCCGTCATATCTTCAGCAGCCAGCGCGCCCGACTTCCATCCTTTAGCCGCCGGAGAGTGATACCGCTCGATAATGGCCTTACTCTCATAACCGATAGACCACAGGGAGGGAACCTCGGAGAGGATATTGTAGAGCAACGTCGTCCCCGAGCGGGCGCAACCGATAAT
>JAACJX010000284.1 GCA_014237545.1 Ardenticatenia bacterium
GCCGAGGACCGCGACGGGCTGGACGCGTGGTTCACGCTGAGCTTCGGCAAGGAGCAGGCCCACGCCATCCTCTCGCTGGCCGGCCCGCTGCCCGAGACGGTCGAGCTGCCCGGCGTCACCATTCGTCGGGCCACCGAGGCCGACCGCGACGCGTTCGTCAATGACATGTCGCCCATCTTGCGCCGTCACCTGGCCGGGCCGCCCGTGTGGGGCGCGTCCCTGCCCGAGAACGTCGAGCCGATGCGCGAGGGGTTTGCCGAGATGCTCTCCGATGACTCGGCGCGGACGTGGATCGCCGAGGCCGAGGGTGCCGCCGGCGACCCCGACCGCGTGCTGGGTTACCATCTTTACTACCCCGCGTCCCCGGCCGATGATAATTTGACCGTATCGATATCAGAGCGGACGGTGCTGCTGGAGGTAGCGGCGACGCGAGCCGACGCCCGCGGCCGGGGCATCAGCCGGGCGCTGGCCGCCGCCGGGCTGGCCGACGCGGCCGCCGCCGGCTACAAAGTGTGCATCACCGATTGGCGCACGCCCAACATCGAGGCCAATCGCTTCTGGCCGCGCCTCGGGTTCCGCCCGGCCGTATACCGCCTGGTCCGCAAAATCGATCCGCGCATCCCCTGGGCGACATTTTGAGAGGCTCCTTCGCCGCCGTTTTTATACCACTCTAGCAAGGTAACCTTATGGCCAGTTACGAATTTTTACGCAAGATCCCGCTATTCTCAGAGATGAAAGAGAGCGACCTGGCGACTTTGTGTCTAATCGTCCAGGAAGTTGACTTGCCGGCGGGCGAGGTGTTGTTCGAGGAAGGCAGCGATGGCGACACCGCCTACATCATCGAGAGCGGCGAAGTCGACATCATCAAGACCAGTGACAACCGCGAGATCCTGCTGGCCAAGCGCGGCCCGGGCGAGGTGTTCGGCGAGATGGCCATGCTGCTCAACCAGGCCCGTTCGGCGAAGGTGCGNGCGCGCGCGGATACGAAGCTGATCGGCATCACCAGCCACGACCTGCGCAACCTGCTCCAGATGAGCCCCACAGCGGCATCCTCCATGCTCGAGATGATGGTCTCGCGCTTCCAGAACACGCAAAACCTGCTCANGGCCAGCGAGAAGCTGGCCCAACTGGGCACGTTCACGGCCGGCATCGCCCACGAGCTGAACAATCCGGCCGCCGCCGTCCAGCGCAGNGCCGACCACTTGAACCAGGCGCTGTTTGAATCGGCCCGCACCTTCATGCGCCTTGTGCGCGAGGGATTGACTGACCACCAGCAGGAGACGCTGGAGCGTTACGTGCGCCAGGCGCAGGAACAGGCCAAAACCGTGCCGCTCCTCGACGCCCTGGCGCGTAGCGACCGCGAGGCGGAGCTTGAGGAGTGGCTGGAATCCCACGGCATCGATTCATGGGAGGCGGCCCACACGCTGGTCAACCTCGATTACACCAACGAGCAGCTGGATGAGCTGGCGGCCGAGTATGGCGACGACAAGCTGCCGACGATCATNGACTGGCTCAACAACAACTACGTCATCTTCAGCCTCCTCAACGAGTTGCAGCAGGGGGCAACCCGAATCTCGGCCATCATCAAGGCCCTGAAGTCCTACACCTATCTGGATCAGTCGCCAGTTGTTCGCACCAACGTCCACCAGGGGCTGGACGACACGCTCATCATCCTGCGCCATAAATTGAAAGACCGGATCAACGTCCGGCGCGAGTATGACCCGGCNCTGCCGGAGATCGAGGCCTATGGCAGCGAGTTGAACCAGGTGTGGACCAACCTCATCGACAACGCCGCCGACGCGCTGCGCGAGGGTGGCACGCCCGACCCCACCATCACTCTCCGCACCCGGCGCGAGGGCAGTTGGGTTGTCGTCACCGTCGAGGATAACGGCCCCGGCATCAAAGAGGAGCACATGGCGCGCATCTTCGAAGCGTTTTTCACGACGAAGCCGATCGGCCAGGGAACGGGACTGGGGCTGGATATCAGCTACAATATCGTGGCCCGCAAGCACAAGGGCGATATCCGCGTCCAATCCGAGCCGGGCTGCACCGAGTTCGAAGTCTGGCTGCCGATCGAGATGAAGGAGGAGGATTAACGGGCGGAGCCCGAGCCTGATGCTAAACCGGATCGACATCTATCCGACCCACCGACACGGCGATCTGTGGCTTCGTGCCGGGCGGCCGCAACCCTTCGGCGCGACCATCGTTCCCGGCGGGATCAACTTCTCCGTCTTCTCGCGCCACGCCATCAGCTGCACGTTGGTGCTGTTCCGCAAGGGCGAGCAGCGACCCTTTGTGGAGATTCCCTTCCCCGACGCCTTTCGCATCGGCAACGTCTGGGCGATGATCGTCTTTGGGCTGGACACCGAGGACGTCGAGTATGGCTTCCGCATGGACGGCCCCTACCGGCCCCATGCCGGGCATCGCTTTAACCGTCACAACATCCTGCTGGACCCCTACGCCCGCGCCATTGGTGGCCGCGGCCAGTGGGGCGAGCCGACCTACACCGATGACCCCATGCCGTTCCGCGGACGCGTTCTCATTGACGACTTCGATTGGCAGAACGACCGCCAGCTGGAGATTCCCGCTGAAGACCTGATCATCTACGAGATGCACGTGCGCGGCTTCACGCGCCACCCNTCGTCCGGCGTCAAGTTTCCCGGCACGTTTGCCGCCATTCGCGAGAAAATCCCCTACCTGCTGGAGTTGGGCGTCAACGCTGTCGAGTTGATGCCCATACAGGAGTTCGACGAGCACGAAAACGACTTCGCCNATCCCTATACCGGCGAGAAGCTGACCAACTACTGGGGCTACTCCACGGTCGGCTTCTTCGCGCCCAAGGCCGCCTACGCCGCCACCGGCCACCTGGGCATGGAAGCCGACGAGCTGAAGGCGCTGGTCAANCTGCTGCACCGCAACGGGATCGAGGTCATCCTCGACGTCGTGTTCAANCACACGGCCGAGGGCAACGAAAAGGGCCCGACNATCTCNTACCGCGGGCTGGACAACAAGACTTACTACATGCTGCGGCCCGACGGCAGCTATCAGAACTTCAGCGGCACGGGCAACACGCTCAACTGCAACAACCCTGTCGTCCGCAACCTGGTGCTCGATGCCCTGCGCTACTGGGTGTCGGAGTACCACATCGACGGTTTCCGCTTCGACCTGGCGTCGATCCTGGGGCGCGACGCCGAAGGCCACCCCCTGGCCAACCCGCCGCTGCTCGAATCGCTGGCCCACGACCCGGTGCTGGGCCGCACGAAGTTGATCGCCGAGGCGTGGGACGCCGGCGGGCTCTATCAGGTGGGCACGTTCCCCGCCTACGGCCGCTGGGCGGAGTGGAACGGCCGCTATCGCGACGCGTTGCGCCGCTTCCTGAAGGGAGACGCGGGCCTCGCCGGCGAGATGGCCAACATGGTCAAGGGCTCGCCCCATATGTACCTGGAACGCGGCCCTACGGCCTCGGTCAATTTCATCACCTGTCACGACGGCTTCACGCTCAACGATCTGGTGTCCTATTCCGGCAAGCACAACATGGCCAACGGCGAGGACAACCGCGACGGAGCCAACGACAATTACAGCTGGAACTGGGGGCACGAAGGCCCGACCGACGATCCGGCCATCCTGGCCCTGCGCGGCCGGCTGATGCGCAACGCCATCGCCATCCTCATGGTTTGCCAGGGCGTGCCGATGATCTTCATGGGCGATGANATGGCCCGCACCAAGTATGGCAACAACAATACCTATGCCCAGGACAATGAGTTAAGCTGGATCGACTGGCAATTGCTGGAGGAAAACGCCGGCCTCTATCGCTTCTTCCGCCACGCCATCGCCTTTCGCAAGGCTCACCCCGCGCTGCGCCGCCGCTACCACCTGCACGAGCGCGACATGATCGATAGCGGCTACCCCGACATCTCCTGGCATGGCCTGCGCGAGGGCAAGCCCGACTGGTCGCCCCACAGCCGCACGCTGGCGTTCATGCTCTGCGGCCTCCACGCCGTGCTGATGCCCAACCGGACGGCCGACGACCATATCTACGTCGCCATGAACATGCACTGGGAGCCGCACACCTTCGAGTTGCCCCGCCTGCGCGACGGCCGGCGCTGGCACTTGTTTACCGACACCTACCGCCCCTCGCCCCACGACATTTACGAGCCGGGCAAGGAGCGGTTGCTGCGCGCCCAGCGAAACTTACCCGTGGGGCCGCGTTCTGTGGTTATATTGGTGGGTCGATGAACCTGGAACCCCTGACCATCCCCGGTGAATCCGACTATTTGAGCCAGCTGCTCGATTACGTGGCCTGGGCCGCGGCCGCGTTTGGCCTTGAGGAGTCGGCCGCCTATCGCCTCTCGTTGGCCGTGGACGAGATAGCCACCAACATC
>JAACJX010000393.1 GCA_014237545.1 Ardenticatenia bacterium
AGGGGCGGGCGGTGCTGGTCATCGCCCACCGGCTGCAACTGGCATCCGACGCCGACCGTGTGGCCGTGGTCGAGGGCGGCCGCGTCGTCGCCACGGGAACCCACAACGAACTGCTGGCCAGCAACGCCTATTACCGCGAGCTGGTAGTGGCCTACGGGAGCGACAGCCGATGACGCCCACCCGCCGCTTGCTCCGGCTCCTGCGCCCCTTTCGCTGGGGCATCGCCCTGGCCGTGCTGCTCAGCTTTGCCACGGTCGGCAGCAGCGTCGGCCTGATGGCAACGTCGGCCTACCTCATCTCCCGCGCCGCGCTNGCGACCAACGCCGTGGAACTGTCGCTGGCCCTGGCCGGCGTGCGGCTCTTCGCGCTCAGCCGGGCCGCCCTGCGCTATGCTGAGCGCACCGTCAGCCACACCATNACCTTCCGCGTCCTNACNCGGCTGCGCGTNTGGTTCTACGAGGCCANNGAGCCCTTGGCCCCGGCCCGGCTGATGGGCTACCGCAGCGGNGACCTGCTGGCGCGAGTTGTCAACGACATCGAGACGCTGGAGAACTTCTACGCCCGCGTCGTCGTGCCGCCCATCGCCGCGGGGCTGGTGGCGGCGCTCACTTGCGCCATCCTGGGGTACTTCTCCTGGACGTTGGCCGCGACGTTCCTGGTGTTCTTCCTGCTGGTGGGGGTGGCCCTGCCGCTGCTGACGCGGCGGTTGGGGCGCGAGGCGGGAGTGGCGGCTATTGCCGCTCGGGCGGAGCTTCAAGCGGCCGTGGCNGACGACCTCTTCGGCATGGCCGACCTGATCGCCTACGGGCAGGATGAGGCGATGGTGGCGCGGACGCTGCGACAATCGGACGCGCTGCAGGCCGAGCAGACGCGCTTGGCTAACCTGCGCGGCATCGCCAACGGGCTGACGGCGCTTCTGACCGGCGGCGCGTCGCTGGCCATTCTGATCATCGCCATCCCGCTGGTCACCGGCGGGCAGCTCGACGGCGTTTACCTGGCACTGCTGCCGCTGGCCGCGGCGGCGGCGTTCGAGGCCGCCGGGCCGCTGGCGCTGGCCTACGAGCACCTCGGCGCGGGCAATGCGGCGGCGGCGCGGCTCTTTGAGTTAATTGATGCGCAGCCGGAAATCATTGACCCGCCCCAGCCCGCGCCCCGGCCGGAGACGTTCGGCCTGGAAGCGCGCGGCCTGACCTTCCGCTACGCCCCCGACGAGCCGCCGGTGCTGGACAACTTGAGCTTCACGCTGCCGCCGGGCGAGCGGGCGCTGGTCGTCGGGACGAGCGGCGCGGGCAAGACGACGCTGGTGAACCTGCTGCTGCGCTTCTGGGACGTGGCGCCGAGGCAGCTATACCTGGGCGGCCGCGACATCCGCGACTATGCCGCCGAGGATGTGCGCTCGTGGATTGCCGTGGTCGCCCAGCACACCTACCTGTTCAATTCCACGATCCGCAACAACCTGGCCCTGGCCCGCGCCGCGGCCACGGACGAGGAGCTGCTGGCCGCCTGCGACGAGGCGCAACTGGGCGACTTCATCCGCCAGCTGCCCGACGGGCTGGACACGATGGTGGGGGAGAATGGCTTGCGCCTCAGCGGCGGCGAGCGCCAGCGGCTGGCCATCGCCCGCGCCCTGCTGAAGGACGCGCCGGTGGTCATCCTCGACGAGGCCACGGCCTACCTCGACGCGCTGACGGAAGCGGCCGTGTGGCGGGGGCTGGAGCGGTTGATGTCCGGTCGGACGGTGGTGGTCATCACACATCGGAAGACGATATTGGCCGATGGCTATCAGGTTGTTGAGCTAGAGCAATAGAGGACGGACATCTGCGAATCAAACGCTATGCGGGTAAAATAAGCTCCATGCCAACCATACACCTATCCCCCGAACTGCGTGAAGCGCTCTTCAACACCTTGCAGCAACGCTTTGAGAAATACCCCAACCGTCACAAGGGCATCGCGTGGGCCGACGTACTGGCCCGGCTGGAAGCCAACCCGGGCAAGCTGTGGTCGCTCAACGAAATGGAAGAAACCGGCGGCGAGCCGGATGTGGTCGGCCGCGATGAGGCTACGGGTGAGATCATTTTCTACGACTGCGCGGCCGAAAGCCCCAAAGGCCGGCGGAGTATTTGTTATGACCGGGCGGCGCAGGAAGGCCGGAAGAACTACCCGCCGGAGGGGAACGCCGTCAGCATGGCCGCGGCGATGGGCATCGAGCTATTGACGGAAGCGGAGTATCGGGCGTTGCAGGAGCTCGGCCAGTTCGATCTTAAGACGTCGAGCTGGGTGAAGACGCCGGCCAACATTCGCGAGCTTGGCGGCGCGCTATTTTGTGATCGCCGCTACGACACCATCTTCGTCTATCACAACGGCGCCGATTCTTATTACGCGGCGAGAGGGTTTCGGGGGGTGTTGCGAGTGTGAATGCTAAAAAAATAACATAAGAAAGGTGATCCGCGGATTACACAGATTACGCAGAATTTCTTTTAATCTGCAGATATAGAAAGCCATTTGCCAGACTACCTACTAGCAATCAAACACCAACCAGCAAATGTCATTGCGCAATCGCTGGTCATCGAGGACNAGCTCGCGGATTTCNTNCGGCAGTTGCTCNCGCTGCCATAGGCACTCGCGACGGCCGGCCGTCTCGCTCTCTCTCNGTGGCGCGGCCGCCCGGGCGGCCTTGATGGCGTAGGCCGCCGCGCCGAGTTCGTGGGCGGCCACGTGGGCTACGGCCGCTGCCTGGGCCGCGGCGAAGGCGGCAAACCGGGCGGCCCCTTCGAGCTCCCGGGCTGCGGCGTTGGCGTGGCCGGCGGACGTACGCGCTGCGGTCATCGTCATCTCGCCCCGCGCCCAGGCGCGCCCAGATTCAATGGCCCGCCGAGGCCGGTCGTCGTCGGGTTGTGCTTCCTCGAAAAAGGGTAGCACGTGCTCGGCGCAATCGGCCGCCCAGAGGGCTATCAGGTGATGATCGGCGTCCAGCAGTGTGCCGCCGCGGCGGATGGTAATGAAGCGGGGGTCTCGATTTTTCGGTAAAATCATCCCGGGTCTGTCTTGTTTTAGTTCTTGGCCCCACCGCCAACAATTAAAGGCGCGCGACGAATACTGACCTGCTGCATGCTGATCTACTGACCACTCTCTCCCAAGTGACCCAACCTCCGCCTCAACTCCTCCACAATCTTCCCCGCCGCCACCGGGATCACCGTCCCCGGGCCAAAAATAGCCGACGCGCCGTNGGCGTAGAGAAAATCATAGTCCTGGGCGGGGATGACGCCGCCGACGACGATCATGATGTCGCCGCGGCCGAGTCGCNCCAGTTNGGCCGCCAGNTGNGGCACGAGCGTNTTGTGCCCCGCGGCCAATGAGCTGACGCCCACNGCGTGGACGTCGTTCTCCATCGCCTGCCGGGCGACCTCTTCCGGCGTCTGGAACAGCGGGCCGATNTCGACGTCGAAGCCCAGGTCGGCGAAGGCGGTGGCGATGACCTTGGCCCCCCGATCGTGGCCGTCCTGGCCCATCTTGGCCACCAGGATGCGCGGCCGCCGCCCCTCNANNTCGGCGAAGTCGTCGGTCGCTTTGCGCACNTGGGCGATCTCNTCGTCGTCGCCGTACTCGGCGCGNTAGACNCCGGCAATCGAACGAATCACGGCNTTGTGTCTCCCCCAGACGCGCTCCAGCGCGCCCGAAATTTCGCCCAGCGTGGCCCGGGCGCGGGCCGCGTCCACGGCCAGCTGCAGCAAATTGCCCTCGCCGCTGGCCGCGGCCTGGGTCAGCGCGTCGAGCGCGTGGGCCACGGCGTCGCTGTCGCGGTTCGCCCGCACTTCGTTCAACCGGGCTATCTGCTGCTCGCGCACGGCCGTGTTGTCTACCTCGAGGATGTCGATCGGCTCCTCGCGGGCCAGCCGGAACTTGTTGACGCCGACGATGGTCTCAGCCTTCGAGTCGATGCGCGCCTGGCGGCGGGCGGCCGCTTCCTCNATGCGCATCTTGGGCAGCCCCGTCTCCAGCGCCTTGGCCATNCCGCCCANGCCGTCTATCTCGNTGATGTGGCCCCACGCCCGGCGGGCCAGCTCGNNGGTCAGCGTNTCCACGAGGTACGAGCCGCCCCACGGGTCGACGATCTGGGTGATGCCCGTCTCGTGCTGCAAGTAAAGCTGCGTGTTGCGAGCGATGCGGGCCGAGAAGTCGGTCGGCAGGGCGATGGCTTCGTCGAGGGCGTTGGTGTGCAGTGATTGCGTGCCGCCCAGCACGGCGGCCATCGCCTCGAGGCACGTGCGGGCGACGTTGTTGAACGGGTCCTGCTCGGTCAGGCTCCAGCCGCTGGTCTGGCAGTGGGTACGCAAGGCCATCGACTTGGGGTCCTGCGGGTCAAAGCTCCTGATCAGCTTGGCCCACAGCAGCCGCGCGGCGCGCATTTTAGCGATCTCCATGAAGTAGTTCATGCCGATGGCCCAGAAGAAGGACAGGCGCGGCGCGAAGTCGTCGATGCCCAGACCGGCCCGCAAGCCGGTGCGGACGTACTCCAGCCCGTCGGCCANCGTGTAGCCCAGCTCGATNTCGGCCGTGGCCCCCGCTTCCTGCATGTGGTAGCCGGAGATGCTGATGCTGTTGAACTTGGGCATTTCTTGCGCCGTATAGGCGAAGATGTCGCCGATGATGCGCATCGACCCCTCGGGTGGGTAAATGTAGGTGTTGCGCACCATGTACTCTTTCAGGATGTCGTTCTGAATCGTGCCGGTGAGCTGCTCGTGGGCCACGCCCTGCTCCTCGGCGGCGACGATGTAGAAGGCCATGACCGGCAGCACCGCGCCGTTCATCGTCATCGAGACCGACATCTTGTCCAGCGGGATGCCGTCGAACAGGATCTGCATGTCGCGGAGGGAGCTGATGGCCACGCCGGCCTTGCCCACGTCGCCGACGACGCGCGGGTGGTCGCTGTCGTAGCCGCGGTGAGTGGCCAGGTCAAAGGCGACGGAGAGGCCGCGCTGCCCGCCGGCCAGGTTGCGCCGGTAGAAGGCGTTGCTCTCCTCGGCCGTGCTAAACCCGGCGTACTGGCGAACGGTCCACGGCCGGACGACGTACATCGCCGGGTAGGGGCCGCGCANGAAGGGCGGCAGCCCGGCCACGTAGTCGAGGTGGCTTNAGNTCGNCCATGTCNTCGGCNGTATAGAGCGGCCGGGNGTCGATGCCTTCCATCGTNNGCCACAGGAACTCGCCCGCCGGGCGGCCGGTCTCGCGCTCCAGCGCCCTTTGCCAGTCGGCAAGGGTTTGGGCCGGGTAGTCGGTGTTGAGGGGAATTTGGGTGAAGTCGGGGTTTTCCATCCGGAATGCTCTTTGTCTTGCGTCCGACAATTAAGTCGTTATCACTTGCCGTGCGCAAGGCGCTCGTGGAGCCATCCATTTAACGCCGCGCAATCAGCACCGAAGAAAATGAACTCGTCCACGCCTACCTTTTGGTGGGCTTCAACCTGTTCGGAAGGCCGCCCGGCGAGGATGATGATGGCGTGCCGCGCCTTCTTGCGGATGGCCTTCACCAGCGGCGGGACGACCTCCGGGTAGGTCTCGTCGGTCGAGCAGATGACGACCGCCGGCGCGCCGGAGGCAATCGCCGCCGCGGCGGCCGTCTCGACGTCAGGAAAGCCGTTGTTGGCCAGCACCTGGAAGCCGCCGACCTCGAAGAAACCCTGGGCGAAGTCAGCGCGGGCCTTATGCTGTCGCGGCGGGCCGAGATTGGCCAGGAATACGCGCGGCCGCTCGCCGTGGATCGCCGCGTAGGCGTCGGCCGCGCGCCGCAATGTCTCGAACGGCTCGGCCGCGCGGTTGAGGGCCAGCGGCACGATCGTTGGCCGGGCGCTGTCGTTCATCCGCAGCGTGCGGGTTAGCTCGCCGAGCGTCGCTCCGGCCGCCGCGGCAGCGATGGCCGTCTCGACCATCGATTCCGGCGAGGCGGCCAGCATGTCGCCCAGCCGCTCGATGGCGGCCACGTGGACGGCGGGATCGTCGTCCTGCGTCCGGTAGGTCGCCATCTGCGCCGCGCGCTCACGATGAATGGCGGCATAGTCGGTCGCGTCGGGCGGGGCGACCGGCTCCAGCGGGTTGGCGAACTGGTTCACACCGACGAGCACGTCCCGCCGCGTGGCCAGGTTGGCGGCGCGTTTGGCGGCCACGGCAGCGATATGAGACTGGACGTAGCCGTCTTTCAGGCACTCGGCCATGCCGCCCCGCCGTTCGACCTCCTGGAACAGGGCCCATGCCCCGTGGGCCAGCTGTTTGGTCAGCGCTTCGACGGCGTACGCGCCGCCGGCCGGATCGATAAGCGCCGTCAGGCGGGCCTCTTCCTGAAGGATGACCTGCACATTGCGGGCGACGCGCCGCCCGAATTCNTCGGCGCTACTCGCGCCGGGCGCGTGGACCGGCTCATCGTAGGGCGCGACGTGAAGACTGCCCACGCCGCCGACGGCCGCGGCTAGCGCCTCGGTCGTCACGCGCAGCATATTGACGTAGGGATCGACGGCCGACTTGTTGCGGCGTGAGGTGCGGGCGTGCTGGCGCATTTTTTGCGCCTCTTCGTCGCCGCCGAACGCGGCAACCACCTGCGACCAGAGCAGTCGCGCCGCGCGCAGCTTGGCAATCTCCATGAAAAAGTTCCCGCCGACGGCAAAGTCGAACCGTATTTGACGGGCGGCGGCTTGGATGTCCACCTCGCGCCGGAGCATGGCCCGCAGGTAGGCGACGCCGGTCGCCAGGCCGAAGGCCAGTTCCTGAATGGCGCTAGCCCCGGCGTTGTGATAGGGATAGGTATGGACGGCGACAGTCTGCAGGCCCGGCGCGTGCCGCTCGGCCCATAGCGTCAGTTGCGCCATCTCGTCATAGGCGCGCCCCAGCGACAGCGGGATCGCCCCTTCGTGGGCCATTACGCCCAACGGGTCGTCCTCAAGGCAGCCGTGGAGGTCGGCCGGGGAGCGTCCGCTACGACGCAGGAAAGCCACCAGCAGGGCCAGCAGCGGCAGGGCGACCGTCCCGGCGCGGACGTAGATCGGCGTGGCGGCCAGATCAATTCCGTTCAATGCCGTGGCCATGTCCTCGACCGACGCCAGGGACACGCCGCCGCGGCCGACCTCGCCCGGCTGGGCGGCGTCGGGGTCCTTGCCGGCGCGGGTTGGCCCGTCGAGCAACAGGTTGACGGCCGTCTGCCCATGCTCCATGTCGAACCGCGCGGCGCGGTTGAACTCCGCCGGTGTTGGGTAGGCCAGTTCCTGGGCAATGTCCCAGGGTCGGGCGAGGTAGCCGGCGGCGTCGACGCCGCGCAAGTAGGGAGGCTGCCCGGGGGTGGTCTGTGGCGCGTCCAGCGCGGCCACGTCTTCGTGCCGGTATAGCGGCTGGATGGGGATGCTTTCATAAGAAGGGGTCACCAGCTTGTCAAAA
>JAACJX010000252.1 GCA_014237545.1 Ardenticatenia bacterium
GATGACGAGTTAAGAGCGTTCTGCACTCGTCACTCGTCACTCGCAACTCGTCACTCGAGAAGTGTCCACCGCGGTTGACAGTTCTCCGCTAAGACCTCAGAGGCTTTCTGAAACCTCTGAGGTCTTAGCGCAAGGGGATGCTGGCCCGTCTCCCCTACGGCCGGCCGACGTGGGGCAGGAAGAGAAGAGCAGGCACGGCCGCCTGCGGCGCGTCGACCTCAATCGCCACGCCGCTCAGTAATCGCGTGCCCACGTAGCCCTCGATGGCCAGGCTGGGGCGTTGGCCCTGGGCGACGGCCGTTCCAGGACGCACGGCGATCTCGATCGTCACCTGCTCGCCGGGGTCCAGCGTCACCTGCGCCGGGCTGATCTCCACCTGCCAGTCGGGGGGCAGGTTGACCGGCCGCCAGCGCAGGTCGATCGTCGCCTGCTCGGCCAGAGGGTTGGCCAGCTCGATCTGGGCCGCGGTGTCATACAGGCGCACCAGATCATGCGCATCCGCCCCGGCGGATCGAGTCGGGCCTGAACCGCCAAAGCCGGGCGTTGCCAGCATGGCCGTCCCGATCTCGCGGTAAGAGCCGGCCAACGCTTTCAGGCTGTCGACCATGCTGCCGGCGACGGCCGCCGGGTCCTTGGCCAGCATGGCCTGGCGGCGCATTTCCAGCGCCTCGTCGTTCAGGCCCACCAGGTGAGCGGCCTCCCGTTCCGCCTGGTTGTAGCCCGCCGACGCCAGCCGCGCCTGGTAGGCGGCGAAATCGCCGGCCGTCACCACAACGTCCTCGATCCCTTCCGCTTCCAGCGCGGCCAGCAGGGCATCGATCTTGTCGGCCGTGTCGATCAGGCCGTGGGCGCTCAACTCCATGTAATNGAGGTAATTGACGCTGTGTAGCGCCGCCCAGGAAAGCGCGCCGATGCCCACCTGGGCCGCGCCGGCATAGCGATCGTACGAGGCCACGGCCAGGAAGAGATTGACGTAGGTATCGGCGGCCGACGTGGTCAGCTCGTTGATCGCCCTGGCCCGCGCGGGGGGCATGTCCGGTCCNGGCGNCACGGGCGGCACNNCNATGGGTTCNACCGTGAGGACCGAGCGGTAATCCTGGCTCGGCGGGTCCTGGCCGATATTGCCGANCGAACCGCCGGGCAGCTTCATCCGCGGCCCCTGCCAGCCGTCGCAGCGGCCGCCGCCCTGCAAGGCGCAGTCGATGCCGCCGCCGGTCTCGAAGATGAAGTCGAGCAGATTGCCGGTCATCTGCCCCGTCACGAGGTTCATNAGAATGCCGGAGGGCCCGCTGATGGCCCCGACGGCGAAATTGGCGTCATCCAGGGCGGTCGCGGCGACGTTGCCTTTCTTGATGGCGCCCTTGGTGCTGTTGGTGGCCATTCCCCCGCCGTAGACCTGCAAGTTCTGCTGGCCGCGGCCGCCGGTCTGGAGCATGCTCCGGTCGCGACTGCCGACGATGGTATAGACGACTTCAACGCAATAATGCCCGGAAACGAGCGGCGTCCACACGACTTCAAACGTGGNNGTGCCGTTGGCCGGGATGGTCTTGGTCTGGGGCGCGCCGACGGGGCCGAAGGCCAGGCCAATGCCCGATTGGGCGAAGCCGAAGTTGGCCTCGACCTCGATCGGGAAGGGGTTCGGGTTGGCGATGGTGGCGCTGATCGTCGTGGCCACGCCCTTGGTGATGGGCATCGGGCTGAGGCGAATGCCGTTGTTCATATAGGGCGCGCTGGCGTTGGCCATTAAGGCGGAGGTTGAATCCAGCGCGGTGAAATTGATCCGCGCGACGTTGCTGCGGGCGAATTTGCAATCATCGACGCCGGTGAGTTCGGCGAAAATCTCCGCCTCGCCGGCCGTCGCCGAGCGCAAGATGGCCCGCGTCGTGCCGGTGGCGTCGGTGATGCCGCCGTCGGTCACCGTCCCGCGCGTTGTGCGCAGCCGGACCACCTGCCCGGGCACAGGCATGCCGCGGCCGTCGAGCAGGGTGATGGTGACGTAAACGGGCGTGACGCCGTCGGCCATGGCGAACCAGCGCTGCGGGTCGATCTGCATCTGGTAGACGTCGCTGATGGAAATCGCCGCGCCGGGGTCGGCGGCCGTCGTCANGAAAGGCCGGAAGGAGACGCCGCCGCTGATCCGGGTACCCTGCCCGCCGGGGTTGCAGCTGTTGTCGATCTGCGGGCCGGTGGCGGACCCCCACCAGTTGTTGGCCGCCACCAATGGCCGCCCGACCGACGCGGACAGGTTAAAGACGCCATATTTGGCGATATTGACGATGTGGCTCGTTTCGATGATCGAGCCCGAGGGGCTGCCGAAGAAGTAGACGCCATGTCCGGGGCTGTGCCGGATGATGCTGTTGGTGACGTGGGCGTTGCCGTTGTTGACGCGAATGCTGGCGCCGTCGCCCTGATCCGTGCCCCCATACTCGACCACGGCGTGATTGAGGCGCAGCAACGGCGGCCGCTGCGGGTCGCCACTGACCAGAAAGCCGCGCCAGGAACCGGGCGCCGGCGTCTGGCCGGTGAAGGTGATGGGCTGCTCGGCCGTGCCGTCGGCCAGCAGCGTCCCCTCGAGCAGGATCGATTGATTGGGCAGGGTGATGACAGTCGCGCCCGCTTCGATGGTCAACACCGCGCCCGTCCGAATCCGGAATGGATTGGCGATGGCGTAGGGCACGCCGGCGTTCTCCCACACGTCCTCGCCCTCGATGCCAGCTCCCGAACCGCCAAGCTGGATGGCGTTCAGGCCGTTGCCGCCGGCGCTGAGCCGGGAAAACACGGGCTTTGTCTCGGGAGCGCGCACGTTGACGGCCGCGCCGCCGTTCGATTCCAGGACCGCGCCGGCCAGCTCCAGCGCGACGTCGGCGTGGGCCAGGATGCCGTCGCCGGGGCTGTGGCGCGAGACCAGGTTCCGGGCCACGAGATTGGCGTTGTGCAGTTCCAGGTTGGCCTTGCCGGCGAAGATGAGGCCCTCGCTTCCGCCGTACTCAAACCTGACGTGGGCCAGGTTGGCCTCGGCCGGCTCGGTGGGCGACGGTCCCTGGACGGCCACGCCCATCCACGAGCCGGCCGTCTTGTCGAGGCCGGTGAACGTGATCGGCCGCTCGGCCGTGCCGATGGCGCTCAGCCCGCCGTTGACGCGCAGGTAGGCGTTCGTTTCGAACTCCACCACGACGCCGGGTTCGATGGTCAGCGTCGCGTTCTGGGCGACGGTGACGAACTGGAACGAGGGTACGCGATAGGGGCTGCCGGCCGCCGTCCAGATGGTGTCGCTGCTGATGGTCCCCGATACAGGGGTCCCGGAAACGGACTCGAATAGGGCTGGTTCCTGATTCAGCGCGAAACCCCGCCCGGCCGCGACCCCGATCGCCAGAAGCAACGGGGCGAGCAGGACCGCCAAAAAACGTCTTTGTTTCGATCCAGACCAAACACACATGAATAACTCTCCTTCTTGTTGAGGAATTGAGGAACCCACATAAACAGCGACAGCGATGTTAGAAAAAGGCGAGGGGGTCCAAAGAGATATGGCGGGGGCAATCCCGCACGGTCAGGCTTAAGGCCGCGGAGATTATAGTGGAAGGAAATAATATGACAACCCGTCCAGCTATTTGCAAAGTGCTCTAGCCTATATGTCAGAGGAACGCGGAGATCGCCAGGTGGCGCGGAGACTGCCGCCAATAAGCCCATTTTCCTCNGTGGGCTCCGCGTCTATCCGCCGCCCGATCCGCGACCCGATGCCCCTCGATCAGTTTTTGGAAAAGCCCTGGCGACCTGTCCATCAGTGGCCGGTCTGGTAAATCTTTCTTGTAGCCGAAAGCGAATACGTCGCTACAATTCATGGACAATCAGAGAGGCACACATGATCGACACATCCGACTGGCTCATCTTCGCCCTTGTCGTGGGGGCGCGGTTCATCATCCCCCTGTTCATTCCGTTCTTCCCGCTGCCGGCCATCATCGCCGCCCTGCTGCTCGACGGCGTCGACCAGACCATCTTCCAGCAGTTCACCAACCTGCCGCTCGACGGCTACCAGAACTACGACAAGGCGCTCGATATCTACTACCTGACGGTGGCCTACATCTCCACCTTCCGCAACTGGANCAACAACTTCGCCTTCCGCGTCAGCCAGTTCCTCTANTACTACCGGCTGGTCGGCGTGGTGCTGTTCGAGACGACGCAGCTGCGAGCCTTTTTGCTCATTTTCCCCAANACNTTCGAGTACTTCTTTATCTGGTACGAGGCGGTCAAGCTGTGGTGGAACCCGCGCAAGCTGAGCCGCACGGCCGTCATCAGCGCCGCCGTCGGCATCTGGATCGTCATCAAGCTGCCGCAGGAGTACTGGATCCACATCGCCCAGAACGACGTCACCGACACGATCAAGGCCATCCTCGGCGGCGCGCCGGAGGACGCCTGGGGGCCGCTCATCGCCGCGAATTTGCTGCTGATCATCCTGGTGNTGTTCGTGCTGGGGCTGGCGCTGCTGTGGTTCTATCGCTTCCTGCGCCGCAACACGCCGCCNACGGAACACAAGATGGGCTGGCGGGCCGACGACAACACGGTCATGCCCACGGCCGGCGAGTTCGCCCGCGCCCGCCGCACGCTCTACCAGCGCGTCTTCGACGCCGACTTGCTGGAGAAGATCATCCTCGTCGGCTTCATCATCTACATCTTCGCCAACATCCTGCCCAACGTGGCCACCGGCGGCGGGCGGCTGTTCGTCTACGTCGGCGTGCTCGTCACGGCCACCACGGCCATCAGCCACTTCTTCGGCCGCCGCGGCACGACCATCGCCTCGGGCGTGATTCACTTCCTGATCGTCTTCGGCGTCAATATGTCGCTGGTNTACCTGATGCTGTTCTTCTTCGGCCGCTCGGGCAACTGGTCGAATATCGTCCTGTTCCAGCTGCTGGTGGCGGTCATCGTCACCCTGTTCGACCGCTTCCAGCCTTACCGCGAGGCGCGCTTCCCGCGCGAGAGGGAAGAGAAGAATCCACAGATTCCGCAGGTTACGCAGATTTAGGAAGAATGGCAGGGGAGAAAGGG
>JAACJX010000667.1 GCA_014237545.1 Ardenticatenia bacterium
TTCATCCAGCGTCACGACGTCGACCGTGCCGCCGCCGCGATACTCCGGCGCTTCATGCATAAAGAAGTCCTTCGGGCCGACCAGCGCGCCGGTGCCGTAGGGGGCGTACATCTTGTGCGCCGAGAGCGTCACGAAGTCGAGGTGTTCGGGGTCGTCATCGGGGCGCATGTCCACCCGGCGGTGGGGTGCGAGTTGGGCTGCGTCGACCAGGATGAGCGCCCCGGCGGCGTGGGCCTTGCGGGCCAGGCGGTGGATGGGCTGCAAGAAGCCGCTGACGTTCGACGCACCGGTGACGGCCACCAGCGCGACGCGGCCGGCGTACTGCGCCAGCAGCCGGTCGAAGTCGGCCTCATCCAGNCGGCCGTCGGGCAGCGCCCGAGCGNGGACAACCCGGCAGCGCGCCCGCCAGGGCAAATCGTTGGAATGATGCTCCAGTTGCGTGGTGATGACGACCGAGTCCGGCCCGAATGGGAAGCGCCAGGCCAGTTTGTTGATCGCCTCGGTCGTGTTCTTGCCGAAGATGACCGTGTTCGTATTCAAATCCGCGCCGACGAATCGGCCGATGATCTCATGCGCCTGATCATAAGCGACCGTGCTGAGGCGCGACTTGAAGCCCGTGCCGCGGTGGACGCTGGAGTAGTAGGGCATGAAGGCCTCGATGGCGCGCACTACGTCGATCAGCGGCGGCGTGCTGGCGGCATTGTCAAGATTGACATACGGCACGCGCCGCCCATCGAGCAACGGCACTTCATAATCCAGGCCCAAAATTCGCGGGCGCATGTTGATCAGGTTTTGAGTGGGAATCATCAGCACGTCCTCCGCGGATACAAAGAATCCACAGATTACACCGATTACACAGATTCGAAGCAAATAAATCTGTGAAATCTGTGAAATCTGTGGATTGTTTTATACGTTTTGCCGGCCCTCGAAGGCGCGGCCGAGGGTGATCTCGTCCGTGTACTCCAGATCGCCGCCGACGGGCAAGCCCCGCGCCAGGCGCGTCAGCTTGATGTCCCGATCGCTCAGGCGTCGCTGCAAGTAGAGCGCGGTTGATTCGCCCTCCAGCGTCGGGTTGGTGGCCAGGATGACCTCCTGGAAGTTGCCCTTGCTCACGCGCTCCACCAGTTCGGCGATGCGCAAGTCCTCCGGCCCGATGCCCTCGACGGGCGAGATCGCGCCGTGGAGCACGTGATAACGGCCGCTGTAGGCCCGCGAGCGCTCGATGGCCAGCACGTCCAGTGGCTCCTCGACCACGCACAACAGGCGGCCGTCGCGNGCCTCGTCGTCGCAGATGGGGCAGGGATCGTCCTCGGTGATGTTGAAGCAGACCGAACAAAGCCGGGTGTGCTCCTTCAGGTCTTGCAGCGCCGTCGCNAGATCGACAGCCTGATTGTCGGTTGCGCGCAGNAGGTAGAANGTCAGGCGCGAGGCNGACTTCGGCCCAATCCCCGGCAGGCGGGCGAATTCGTCGATGAGCCGCTGTACGGTGCGCGGCAGCACGGACTGGGCCACGCTATAGCCCCAGACCGCCGAGCAGCCCGTCCATCCCGCCGACGCCGCCGGTAATGCTCTCCATCCGCTGCGCGGCCAGCGCCTGCGACTGCTCGATGGCAGCGTTGATGCCGGCCACGAGCATGTCCTGCAGGAAATCGGCCTCTTCGGGATTGAGCAGTTCCGGGTCGATGGTGATGCTCTGTAGCCGCTGGTGGCCGGTGATGACAACGGCGATGGCCCCGCCGCCGGCGGTGACGGTCACCGTCTCGCTCTCCAGCGCGGCCTGGGCCGCGGCCATCTCCTGCTGCATCTTCTGCACCTGGCCCAGCATGTCGTTGGGCGAGGCAGCCTTCTTCTTCGCTTTGTTATGGAATGATCGTTTCGTCATCTGTCCCTCTCGATATGACCGCGGACGGCCGACAACCGACCGCAGCCCTAAAAGTTAGTGTAAGCAAGGTCGATCNTTAANTCGTATCNCGNANCTCGTATNTCGTATCTGGACTCGTTACTCATCCCTGACCACGCCGCCCAGTTCCGAGGCCAGCGCCTGGAACTCCTCCCGGGCAATGGGCACGGGGTAGTCTGAGGTCGTCACGGTGCGGACAGTGCAATCGGCCGCCCCCAGCGCCCGGAACGTGCTGGTTACGAGGTCGAGCGCGCCGGGCGTCTTGTCGAATTTATCCTTCAGCAGGGGGTAATCGAAGCCGAGGATAATGGTTTTCCCCTCAAGCGCCAGCGGCTTGCACATCGACAGCAGGGGGGGCAGGTTCTTGTTGTGGCGACCGACGCGCTTGGTCATCTCCGGCCACATCCCGGCCACCGCGGGCACGGTTAGAGCGACGGGCTTTTCCTCGGCTGCCGGCGCTTCTGGCTCGACGACGGGCGACGGACGACGGGCCACAGCAGCTTGCTCCATTTCTGGTTCTTCACTTTGCCCTGCTGCCTTTTGGCCGCGGTCTGTAGTCTGTGGTCTGTGGTCTGTGGTCAGCCGTCCGCGGTNGGCAGNCCGNAGTCCGTGGTCTGTGNTCTGTTCTTCGGCNGGCGGCCGGCGTTCGGCCGACTCTTCNTTCGTAATTCGTAATTCGTAATTCGTAATTGCCGCCATCGGTCCTTCCGGCACCAGATCGATGAACGCCAGTTCCAGCGGCAATTGCGGCTGCCAGCTGCCGGCCGGTTGCAGCGCCGCGTCGTGGAAGCGGCGCACGGCGTCGATAAGCGCCTTGCGCGGGGCGCGGCGGGCTTGGGCCAGCATCTCCGCCCGGCGCTCCACCGGGCCGTCTACCTCGACGTTGCCGCTGGCCTGGAGCAGCAGCAACTGCCGCAGGTGGGCCACCATCTGGCGGCAAAACTGGCGCGGGTCGGCCCCGGAACCCAGGGCGTCGTGGATGGCGGCCAGGCCACGGGCGCTGTCGCCGTCGAGCCAGGCGTCGGTGACAGCCACCACGGACGCGTCGGGGGCCGTGCCCAGCACAATCTGCGCCCGCTCCAGCGTGATGCGGTCGTCGGGCGCGACGACCAGCTGGTCGAGCAGGCTCTCGGCGTCGCGCAGGCTGCCGGCCCCTTGCCGGGCGATGAGCTCCACGGCCGCCGGCTCGATGGCCAGCCCTTCCTGCGCCGCCAGCCAGTTGAGCCGGGCGGAGATCTCGGGCGTTGTCAGCAGCCGGAAGTTGAACTGCTGGCAGCGGGACTTGATCGTCAGCGGGACCTTGTGCTCTTCGGTCGTCGCCAGCACGAAGATGGTGTGCGCCGGCGGCTCTTCCAGCGTCTTCAACAGGGCGTTGAAGGCGGCCGTGGAGAGCATGTGGACTTCGTCGATGATNTAGACTTTGTACGTCCCCTGGCTGGGGGCGAAGTTGACCTTGTCGCGCAGGTTGCGGATGTCGTCGACGCCGGTGTTGCTGGCGGCGTCGATCTCGATCAGGTCGAGGAAGCGGCCCTCGTCGACGGCCAGGCAGAGCGGGCAGGTGTCGTCGGGGCGCTCGGCCGGGTCTTTGGCGGTGCAGTTGACCGCCTTGGCCAGCAGCCGGGCCATCGTCGTCTTGCCCGTGCCGCGCGGCCCGCAAAACAGGTAGGCATGGCCCACGCGCCCGACAGCGACGCCGGCTTGCAACGTGTGGGTCACGTGTTCCTGGCCGATGACCTGGTCGAACCGGGCCGGCCGCCATTTGCGGTAGAGTGCTTGCGACATGAGCTTAATGACGAGTTACGAGCGACGAATTACGAATGAAAAACGGAGGGTCAGGGTGACGGAGTCCGAACTCGTCACTCGTCGTTCGTAATTTGAGCCGAGTTTACCACCGATGGGAGGGTGGCACAAGACAAGCTATTCGCGTATTTAGCTCATGCGTGCTATACTGTCGCGCCATGACGCTGGAGCTTGACAAACTGACCCCCGACCTCGAAAAGATGGCCCTGGCCGCGGCCGCCAACCGGCAGGCCCAGTTGCGGCGCGCCGAGCAGTTGCGGCGGCTGGTGGCCGAGCGGGCCACGGATTGGGCGGGCATCCGCGCCGGGCTGCAAAAGGCCGAGGAAGCGGCCGACCCCAAGTACTTCCGCGCCGCCGCGCCGCTGTCGGAGGACGAGCCGCTGGACACGCCCGTGCCGCCCCCCACGCCGCCGGAGCCGGCGACGATCATCGCCACCGACGGCTCGCAGATCATGCCCGACCGCCACGCGGCCTATCTCTATTACCTGATCAACATCGGCGTCATCGTCTATCACCACGGGTTCGGCGACGGCCGCGCGCCGGACATTTACACCTCGCCCCAAATCTTCTACCCCAGCATCGAGGACGACGTGACCGAGGACGAGCCGGGCTTCGACAAGAGCCAGGTGACCATCGCCCGCGACCGNGCCGAGATCGAGACGCTGGCCAATTTCGCCACTTACTACCGTGGCGTGCCCGGCCGGGTGCTGGCCCTGCTCGACCAGCGGCTACTATACTGGCCGATGGTCGGTGNGCGCGGCGCGGCCGACGCCGTCGTCGCCCACTGGACGCGGGCCATGCGCCACATCTACGAGACGGGTGCGCTGCTGGCCGGCTATATCGACCGGCCGGGCAAGCGCTCGGTGGTGACGATGCTCCAGACGCTGCTCGACGAACCGGACATGGACTGGAAGGCGCTGGGCAAGCGGCCGGTGGGCAACGAACTGACCGACGCCGGGCTGTATGCCACGCTGCTCGGCCCCGGCGAGCGCAGCCCGGTCTTCGTCGACATCTCNCCCGCCAACAAGCGNTTCGCCGAGGAATCGCCCAACATCGAGGTCTGCTTCTTTTATCTCAATGCCGGGTCGTCCAACATCTTGCTGGATGGCGAGCTTGACCCACGGGGCGAGGCGCGGGCCGTCGCCCGGGTGGACATCCCGCGCTGGGTGGCCGAGGACAAGGCCGCCGTGGCCGCCGTCCATGGCCTGGTCTACGACCAGTGCCGCATTCAGCTCGGCTACCCCTACGCGCTGACGCGGGCCGACGAGCTGGCCGTGGTCGGCCGCGGGGACGAGGAGAATCTGGGCGTCATGATCGATCTGGCCATGCAGCGGGTGGGCGTCAGCGGCAGCGAGACGGCCAAGCAAAGCGGCAAGGATTTCGCCCGCGGCGTCCGGACGCCACATCGGATGGGACGTTATAAGTGAGATGTTCAACGCAATGACACGAAGACGGAAAGGAATCAGCTGCTAGCGTTTTCGCGTTATTTGTCGGTCAGAGGGGATTTATGCTAGACAACAACTGGATGGAACCACCGCCCATCGGCCGCGTCCTGCGGGCCAGCACGGCCGGCTTCGTCATCGGCTGCCAGGTGCAGCAGCTGTCCGGCCCGTCGTTTGGCTGCCTGGTGAAGGCCCAGCCGGTGGACGAGCGCGAGGCCATCTTCGGTCTGATCTACAACATGGACGTGGCCGACGACCCGCTCGTGCGGCGGCTCATCCTGGCCGACAGCCCGCGCGAGGAGGTCATCAGCGACCAGCGCCAGAACCGCCTGCTGCCGATCGAAATGAGCGTGCTGGCCGTGGGCTACTGCCTCAACGGGCGCTTCTACCACGGCCTGCCGCCGCGGCCGCCGCTGAACCTCGATCCGGTCCACCTCTGCCACGACGCCGCCGAGCTGGCGCGCTTCACCGACCACCTGGGCTACCTGCGGCTCATCCTGCGCGCGGCCGACATGGGCGTGCCGGTCGACCAGCTGCTCGTGGCCCACGTGCAGGACGTCTTCA
>JAACJX010000026.1 GCA_014237545.1 Ardenticatenia bacterium
ACCTCAGGCTCCGGATCGGCCGGCGCCAGCCGCAGCCGCACGAAGATCCAGGGCGCGAAATAGGTGACCCAGAAGAGGAGCAACAGGTAGCGCATAAAGCGCAACGGCAACGCCAGCCAGAGGGGCTCGGCGGGGAACACGGCGCGCAGCCCAGCCCAGATGGCAAGGGCGCCGGCCATCCCCAGGAGGTAGCGGGCGACGCGCTTCCACACCGGCCCATCCACCTGAAACCTGATACGGCTACTCTCGAGCAGAATGCCAATGCCGAAACCGAACAAGCCCGCCAGCGAGGAGACGATGTCCTCGTAGCCGTTAATCTCGGCCGCGGGAATGTATTCGGCCCAGGACACATCCATGTTCGGCGGCCCCAGTAATAGCAACAGTCCTACATAGGCGACGCCCAGGACGGTGGGGATGAGCACCATGAGCAGGAGCCGGCGGCCGAGGATTTGCTTGCTGTATCGGTTGTAGAAGAATTGCTGCCAGACGATGAACGAACCAAACAGGAGCAGGCCGACGGCAAACCCGACGGCGATATCCTGCAAGGCGTGGACGCCGAGATAGAGACGGCTCAGGGCCATCAAAATAATGTAGAGGAAGCCCAGCAGCCAGAACCAGCCTCGCCGCAGATAGGCAGCCAGGATCAGGACGACGGTCGTCGCGTTCTGGACGTGACCGCTGGGGATGCCGAAGCCCTCCGCCTCGCCGCGTTGGATGCTAGGCGCCAGCCAGAACGGCCGTGGTGTGCGGAGCAGGTTCTTGAGTATGTTGTTGATCAGCGCCGAAGCGAGAAAGAAGTAGCCCAGCTGGCGGCCGAGGCGTTTGTTGACGCACCAGTAAACAGCGGGCAGGACGATCAGAAAGAACTCTTCCGTGCCCATCGCTGAGATAAGCGTCATCACCCCCAGGAGTTGCGGGTACGCTTCCTGAAACAAGGTCGTCAGGGCGATGCTCAGTTGGTATAGTTCTTCCATTCCTCTTCCCTATATTCCGGCGACCTGGCCGCCGGAACGGGCGATTGTAGCCCAGGCGCTAATAGCCAACAATGTTTGTTAAGAGAAGGAATGAGTTCGCTGGTTCTGCTCAGCCGGGTTTGCCTGGCCCACGCAGGATACTATAATGATGGGATAGCAAGTTGGAGGTTTATCCATGTCGTCAACAATACTGGTCGTGGAAGATGAAGAGCGCATCCGCCAATTTCTTCAGCGCGGCCTTGGGTTCGAGGGCTATCGGGTCGAAGCGGCGCCCGATGGGCCCACTGCCCTGGAACTAGCCCGGGATAACCCGCCTGATCTGGTGCTATTGGACTTGATGTTGCCCGGAATGGACGGCCTTGAGGTTTGCCGTCGCCTGCGCGCCGTCAGCGATGTGCCGATCCTGATGCTGACCGCCAAAGAGGCGATCGACGATCGCGTGGCCGGGCTCGATGCCGGGGCCGATGATTATCTGGTCAAGCCATTCGCCTTCGATGAACTGATGGCTCGCGTGCGGGCGTTGCTCCGCCGCGCCCAACCGGCCCAGCCGCAGATATTCCGGTTCGCCGATCTGGAGCTGGACACGGGCACCCGCCAGGGCCGCCGCGGCGGCGAGACGTTNGNCCTGACCGCCAAGGAATACGAACTGCTGGNACTCTTCATGCGNCACCCGCGCCAGGTATTGACCCGCGACGTCATCTTCGACCACGTGTGGAATTATGACTTCGGCGGCGAGAGCAACATTATCGAGGTCTACGTCCGCTATTTGCGGCAGAAGACCGAACAGGGCGGCATGGCNCGGCTGATTCACACCGTGCGGGGAATCGGTTACGTCCTTCGCGAGGAGTCATAGCCNCTACTTGTCCATCCAGAATCGATTGCTGCTGGTTTATGCGTTAATCTTCAGCATCGTCTACTTCCTGTCGTCGCTGGTCATCTATATCCTGCCGCGCAATCAGCTTCTGGCGCAGATCGACGGCGACCTCTATTCACTGGCCGCCGAACTGATGACCGGCAATATCGAAGTCGGGGCGGACGGCATCATTCGCATGCCGCTGCCCTCCGACCTGGCGACGCTGCAAACGGCATCCACATTTCTGATCATCGTCAATCGCGAGGGAGAAACGGTTGTCCAGTCCAGCAATCTGGCCGGCTTCGACCAGTTGTTGGACGCCGAAAGCCTGGGGACGCAAGAGGTGTATCGCCTTGTGCCCCACGAAGACACCCTCCTGCGCGTCCTGACCGTGCCGGTATTCGACAACCGGCAACAACCCATCGGCCACATCCAGGTGGCCCGCCTGCTCGACAATTTCGAAATCTTCAATCGCGTGCTCAGCCGGGCGCTGCTCATCAGCCTCGGCGCGGCCATCGCCTCGCTGATTGTCCTGGCGCTGCTGACCTCCAGCGTGTTCAAACCGCTGGAAGATATTGCCACCGTGGCGCGACAGATCACCCGCGCCGATGACCTGAGCCGCCGCGTGCCCCACAGCAGCCGCACGGACGAAATTGGCGATCTGGCGCGGGCCTTCAACCAGACGCTGGAGCGACTGGACCGCCTTTTCCGCAGCCAGCAACGCTTCCTGGCCGATGTATCCCACGAGTTGAGGACGCCGCTGACCAGCGTGCGCGGCAATCTTGACCTGATGCGGCGCTTCGGCAGCTACGACGAAGAGTCGATGATGGTCATTCAGGACGAGATGGAGCGAATGAGCCGCTTGCTGGGCGATTTGCTGCTGCTGGCCCGGGCCGATACCGGCGGCCTGCCGCTGCGTCACGAGCCGGTCGAATTAGACAACATCCTGTTCGAGGTCTATCGCCAGATCAGCCGCATTGAGAAGCCGGTNTCGGTNGAACTGACCGCCGTCGATCAGGTGATGATCATGGGCGACGAGGACCGCCTGAAGCAGTTGCTCCTCAACCTGGTTGACAACGGCATCAAATACACCCAACCGGGCGGAACGGTGCGACTGAGTCTGGCGAAGGAGAACGGCTGGGCGCACCTGATCGTCAGCGACACCGGCATCGGCATCCCGCCCGANGATNTGCCCCACATCTTCGACCGTTTCTATCGGGTGGACAAGGCCCGCAGCCGGGCGCAGGGCGGCTCTGGGCTGGGNCTGGCCATTGCCAAGTGGATCGTGCAGGCGCACGGCGGCACCGTCAAGGTGGAGAGCACGGTGGGCGAGGGGACGACGTTCCGTATCACTCTGCCGCTCTACCAGCCGCTAGGCCAGTCGGGCGGCGCGTCGCAGGAGCCGGAGGGGGCGGAGATGAAGACTCGGCCGGGGATTCGGCGCGCCGCGCTGCCGGCCACACTTCGCCGCGGTCACCAGTCTAACGAAAAAGAGGGT
>JAACJX010000002.1 GCA_014237545.1 Ardenticatenia bacterium
AGCCGTAGAACAGGCCGAGCAGGACGGACGGGAAGTTGTAGAGCAGCGGCAGCTTGCGCGTGGTGACCTCGGCCAGCCAGTCGAACAGCGGCGACACCTCGGCCAGCCGCACGGCCTGCTCGTGGAGCGTGATGCTCCAGAAGTTGTTGATCAGCCCCGAATCGCGCAGGATGAGCATCCAGGCGTAGGTGCGCACCAGGAAGTTAGTCCAGAACGGGATCATGACCAGGAAGATGAGCACGGTGCGCCGGTGAGCCGGCTGCCGCGCGATCCAGTAGGCGAACGGGTAGGCGAAGACGAGGCAGATGACCGTGTTGAGTAAAGCCAGCCAAATGGAACGGCCGAAGATGCGCAGGTAGATGAAGTCGCCGTTGATGCGGCTGAAGATGCGGCCGTAGTCGTCGAACAGGCTGCCCGGGTTGGCCAGGTCGAAGGTGACCGTGCCCAGCCGCGTGCGCTCGCCGAGGCTGACGACGAAGACGATGGCCAGCGGAATGAGAAACAAGATGAGCAGCCAGTAGGCCGATGGAAAGGCCAGCGACCAGGCCGTCCGGCGCGTCAGCAGCAACAGCAGCAGCCCGCCCAGCCCGACGAGCGTGACCGCGCCGTAGAACTCGCGGGCCAGGAGGTAGTAGAGCACGCCCGCCGCCAGGGTGACGACCGCGGCCGCCAGCCCCACTCGTTTGGCCCAGGCGGTCTGTCGCAGCAGGCCAATCCCGGCGATGAGGTTCAGGGCCAGCAGGCCGCCATAGAGGACATAGGCGGCGAACGGCGGCCACTGCGCCAGCGCCAGTTCGATAGCTAGCGGCTGCCAGTTGAATAGGGTGAAGGTTGCCCAACGAAATAGAAGGAAGAGCCAGAAGAGAGCCTGGCCGAGGGAGAGGACGGCGGCGACGCGGAAGAAGAGGTCAGTGCCGCGCGTCATGCGGGTGGGAGATGGTGTTCGCGGGCTCAGCCCGGTGTCATGCGTGACAGCCATCGGCTCCTCCTGCTGTTTCGGACTCGGCGGCCGCCGGCGTTGTGCCTGCATTCTTTTATTCGCATATTCTTCTTCCTTTTCCAAACCTGACAGGTCGGCGTGCAACAGGGTTCGGTTATCATTGGCCGGAATCGCCGACCTGTCAAGTTTATTTTAATCGATCAATATCTGCGCGTTCTCGGCCGCCCACTGCACGTAGACCCGGCTGCCCACATCGAACGGCATGTCATAGCGCGAGCCGTAGTTCTGCTGGCGGACGACCAGCGACGCCCCGCCCTCGAGCGTGACGCGAAAGCGCGTATCCGTGCCGATGTAGAACGCCTCTTCCAGCAGGCCGTTGAGCACGACGTTCTCCGGCTCAGCCAGCAGGAACTCCTTCATGTCAACCGCGCCGGGCAGCTTCGCGCCCAGGATGCGCTCCAGCTCCTCGGCCTCCAGACCGCTCTCGGCCTTCAACACGTCGACTTTGCCCTGCGGGTAGAGGTTGATGCGTTCCGGCCGGATGGTCAGCGTCACCGGCTGCTCCAGCCGCAGATCGTGGCCCTCGTTGGCCGCCAGCACCCGCACGCCGCCCTGAAGGGCGACCATCGGGTAATCTTCTTCCGTCTCCAGCCGCGTCACCGTGGCCGGCAGGAAGTTAGTCTCGCCGATGAAGTCGGCCACGAAGCGGTTGACCGGCTTCTCGTACACCTCGTGCGGCGAGCCGACCTGCTGCAGGACGCCTTCGTTCATGATGCCGATCCGGTCGGACATGGTCATCGCTTCTTCCTGGGCGTGGGTGACGTAGATGAAGGTGATGCCCACCTCAGTCTGGATGTGCTTGAGCTCAATCTGCATCGCCCGGCGCAGCTTCAGGTCCAGCGCGCCCAGCGGCTCATCGAGCAGCAGCACTTGCGGCCGGTTGACCAGCGCCCGCGCCAGCGCCACGCGCTGCTGCTGGCCGCCGGANAGCTGCCGCGGCTTGCGGTCGGCCATCTGCGGCAGGCGCACCAGNTCCAGCGCCTCGGCCACGCGCCGCTTGATCTCCGCGCCGGGCACCTTCTGCATCTCCAGCCCNAAGGCCACGTTGTCGGCCACGGACATGTGCGGGAANAGNGCGTAGTTCTGGAANACNGTGTTNACCGGCCGGTGGTGGGCGGGGATGCCCTCGACAGCCTGGCCGCCGATGAANATGCGNCCGTCGGTCGGCTGCTCGAAGCCGGCGATCATGCGCAGGGTGGTCGTTTTGCCGCAGCCGCTGGGNCCGATGAGCGANAAGAACTCGCCGTCGCGTATCTGTAGAGTNAGGTCATTGACGGCGAGGTAGTCGCCGAAGCGTTTGGTGACGTCTTGCAGTTCCACGCGGAACGAATCTGTCATAGCNNTCTCCCTGCCAACAATCGCCGCTATGACACGGCCGGAGTACCCATACCTCAGAGGTTTAAAAACCCCTGAGGTATTGACTTTCAGTGCGAAAAAAAAGCCCGGCCCCGATCACCTCTCGGTAACCAGTGCCAGAACTTGCACTGTCGCTATTCGCCGCCACCCACCCGGCGCTCTTCAATGAACTGATTCGTCCACAGGTGGCTTGCGCTATTGAAACGACCGAACTACCATACTACGATTGCGGCGAATTGACAATTATTAAAGAGGGCCATGGCGCCCCGCTTGATCGTTATCGCAATCGCTATCGCGATCGTAATCGAAGAGNGACAGCGATAGCGACAACGACCCCATCANCGGGTTGCGCGAGGAGAAAATANATCATGTACGGATTTGCCGGAAAGGTGCTGCATGTCGATTTGGATGTCGGCCTTCTGACCATCGAGNAGCCGGACGAANCCTTCTANCGCATGTATCCCGGTGGCAGCCTGATGGGCCTCCATTACCTCTGGCGCAATACGCCGCCCGGCATCGACGCCCTCGACCCGCGCAACACGCTCACCTTCGCCCTCAGCGCCCCCACCGGCCTGCCCATCAGCGGCCAGAGCCGCTGCACCGCCACCTGCAAGTCGCCAACGACTTTGGGCGTGGCCGACAGCCAGGCCGGCGGCTTCTGGCCGGCCGAATTGAAGTTCGCCGGGTTCGACGCTATCGTCATCCGCGGCGCCTCGCCCACGCCGGTCTATCTGTGGATCCACGACGGCGTGGCCGTGTTGCGCGACGCGAGCCATCTCTGGGGCCGCTTCACCCACGACGTGGATGAGATCATCAAGGCCGAACACGGCGACAACAAGATCGAGATCGCCCAGATCGGCCCGGCGGGCGAGAAGCTGTCGATGTTCGCCGCGGTGATGAACATGAGCAACCGCGCCTGGGGCCGCACCGGCATCGGCGCGGTGATGGGCAGCAA
>JAACJX010000113.1 GCA_014237545.1 Ardenticatenia bacterium
CAGCATCACCACGCGGGTGACGCTGGAACTGACCGACATGGATCAGTACAAGCTGTTCGAGAACGGGACGTATTCGAAGCTGCGCATCCGCCACAACGGTGAGTTGATCGAGACCGGATTCTACCACTACGTGGAGGTGGATACCTACGGGCCGCTGAACTTCACGGACTGGGGCGAGCTGGAGGGGACCAACCGGACGATCACGCTGGAGATTCAGAGCCAGTATGACTCGACGCTGGGGGCCGATTTCCAAGTAGTGGTGCAGAACGACCGGACGACGCTGTAGGATTCAGGTTGAGGTCAATGGAGAAGAAAGGAGAGCAGGGCGGGATGGCCCTGCTCTTTTTTGTTGGCGCGCAAACGAACCGTGATTAAATGAGCCGGCAGCCATCGAATTAACATTCCGAACGGCCGCCGGTTCTTCATTTCCTTGATCTCGAGAACTAACGAGACAAGTTAAGTCCCTCTTCAAGCAATTGTGAGAGCTGCTGTAGCTGTTGGTCAAGGAGATGATCAATGTCTTCAAATTTGCGATCTCCCGCCAAGCTCTCGATGACTTCGACATGGGTCGCACTCGGCCGTAGTTTTTCCTCAGTGGACAGCTCAGGCTTGTAGTGCACAAGATAATTCCGAAGTGGACTTAGATTGCGAAGCCATCTGCTCCCTGGAATGTCAAACACGCGCGTAAAAAAGGATGCGGAGGCAGGAGATAGGGCAGTTGCAAGCGGATATCTAGATGCATTAATAGCCTTCAAACTCGAAAACGCGTGATAGACAGTAACGAACTTGAACTTAAAGAAAGTTAACGGATCAGGAAAGGCTAAATCACGAAAAACAAAGTGAACGTAATTAACCTGAGCCAGGATTGCAACGAGGCTCGCCGCATGCAGCGGAACATCATTTAAAAAACCTCGCGTGTAGAACTGGTCGGACTTGAAATCTTTGGTCGAAACAATACCTGGGGGTGACCTTTGTGAAGATTTCGGAATCTCTTCATCCAGTGGGAAATGCCCAACTAACTTTCCTATGTAGTTGCCTACACTAACCCAAGTCTGCTGCTGAATTGCTATCATCTCCTCTACCGTTATCTTGCCGAGGTTGTACGTGGAAAGATGTGTGGAAGAGATAAGATGGCCATCGTAGAAAAATACTGCCAGATCCGGTTGCAATGCTCGTTTCAACCAGCCTAAACGTGAGTCCCGATGGGGGGAAAGGAAATATTCACTGTGCGCTGCTCTTATTTCATTAAGTGCATTGGCCACTTCATCAATCGACCTTATTCTATTATCGAGAAGTTTAACCCGGTGACGAGAAGAGCGAACCAAGTCCATATCTTCATCGGAAAATATTGCTGTAATTTCCGGCACATGGCGCAATAAGCCGTAGCTTTCCACTACGAAAAACGAGATAAATGGATGAGAGCCAAAGATGAGCAACCCTGATTTTGCGCTCCTTTTTAAGCTGAAAATTAATCCAAAGACGTAGATGAGATCTGCAACAAGTGCCTCTTTTGCAAAAAGCTGAAGGTGGTTGCCGGCATTTTTCGTCATGGTTGTGTTTTGAAAGAGGCGGGCGGTTATTCATATTTGTCCAGCGCCATCTGCACAAAGGCTTCTGTTTGAGCACTATCAACTGGGCCAAGGCCGCCGTGGAGAATGCTAATAAGGACCTCGTCCACGCGAACCTGAATAACATCCATTTCGACTAGTCCGCTACTACGCATGGCAAATGTGTCGTCGCCAAATGCAGGAAAAGACAAGGGGCTAAAGGTGTTCGTATTGCCGGTGTCATCGACAAGCTCAGGGCAATCACGAGCGGCCGCGATCAGATCATCCAGAGCCGCTTCGGCATCGGCGCGAGTGGGATAGACGACAATCGTGTGGGACATGAAAGGACCTAGCGCGCTCTTCTGAAAATCGACCGTCGCGGCGGCGATAGAGCGGGCCTCCAATTCAGCACAGAAAGAGGCGTAGGTTCCACCGGGAGTACGCGGCTCGAAGCTGGGCGCTTCGGTCGTCCAGCCGGTAGGCATGTCTTCCAGGGTGAGGAGTGCAGCCAGCAAGGCCTCTTCGTCAACCTCGCTGGAAGATTCCTGAGGTTCGGTGGGCTCGGTAGGAACCGTTTCCTTTGTGATCGGTATGACTTCTTGCGGCTCGGGCGTAGGTTCAGAAGTGGCGCTCCGTGGAAGTTCAGTCGGCTCGGCTGTCTGCGTGGCCGCATGTGGATCAATTGTCTGCGCCCGGTCCGGGCCACAGGCGACAAGAAGGATAGCAAATACTATAAGCAGAAGTCGTTGCACAAAGGCCTCCTGGGTGTAACAGAATAGGAGAGCTGAGAGCGCTGGGATGTGCAGGCATCATAGCACACGACACATGCGGCACCAAAAGATCGCAGGGGCAACGATTGATGAACGCCTGTTCACGGCAACAAAGTGACCAATGTAATATTTTATAGTATATAATAATATCAATCGAGACGGCCGCGGCAAACCAGCCGCGACCAGCGACGTGAAACGTTCTGATACACGCCGCTCTGATGGGAATTGCCCCATCCGAGCGGCGTTTTGCATTTCAGTAAGGAGAGATACACGTGGGCATTTTGGTAGATCGCAAC
>JAACJX010000334.1 GCA_014237545.1 Ardenticatenia bacterium
GCTTTGGCGTCGGAGTCGGCCAGGTGGTAGGCGACCTCGCGCCCCTTCAGCAGGACGTTGAGCGGCACGACCACCGCCCCGGCCTTCAGGATGCCGTAATAGATGATCGGGAAAAACGGCAAATTCGGGCAGGTCAGCGCCACCTTGTCGCCCGGCCGGATGCCGATGCTCGCCAGACCATTGGCGACCTGGTTGGCGGCCGCGTTGACGGTGGCGTAGTTGAGTTTAATATCGTTGAAAATGACGGCCGTTTTTGCCGGCGCCTCGCGGGCGCTGTCTTCCAGAAGGACTGCTAGATTGAGCATTTTAACTCCTTGAAAGGTTCCACGACTTTCCGGATGACAAGGATTTTCAAGATGGATTATCCACAGATTTCGCTAATGGTACAGATTATAAGAGGCTTTTTCCGTAGATTACGCAGATAAAAAAGAGATAGTCGCGGATAATAGGGGCTTCAGGCTAATTCAGGGCCGAACAATCGAGGGTATAATGACGCCATCCCTGGAGAATTATTAGCTCAATGGCTCTCAATCTTGGTGCTTTGGTCGGTTTCCTAACGTTGTTTCTGCTTTACCAGATCGCGGAAGCGAATGGGCTGGACATCCTGCACATTCCCCGGAAACCGCTCTCTACCTTTCTGTTGTTTATAGTGGTAATTATCGCCGCCGCCCTTATTGCCTATGCACAGGGGGCCGACGGGTTGGCGGCCTATAGCCTGGGGCTGGCCAAGGGCTGGTGGCAATATTATCTGGCGGGCGTGCTGCTGGGGGTGATGGTACAGGTCGTTCTGGAAGGGGTGGGGCTATCATTCGGAATCAGAAAAGTGTCGGAGGTTCGCTTTAGCCTGACAAGCCTGGCCGTGGGCTTTATCTGGATTCTGTTCGCCAATTTTCCGGCGGCCGCGGCCGAAGACCTGATCACCCGCGGTTATCCCTTTCGCTATATGCCGGATACGCCACTCGTACTCTTTATGGTTTTATCCAGCTTCCTCTACGTAATAAACCACATTCTCAGGCTGGCAACCAAACCCGTCACCGATTGGTATCATCTGCCGTTTATCGGATTAACGCTGGCCTACGCGCTGAGCCAAACGCACTCGCTCTGGTTTGTCATTGGGCTGCACCAATCAGGCAACGTAATCTATTACTTGATGCGGCAAATGATGAAAGTGGAGAATACCGGGAATGTACGCCGGCGAATCACCTATGGCATCGCTTCGGAACTGGTGTTTTTGGCGGTTGTCATTCTCGTCGTTTCCCATTCTGGCCTTAACAGCCCGTAGAGGTACATATCATAACGGCGGCCGTCGCGGTGGACGTGCTCGCGGTAAGTNCCCTCGCGCGTGAAACCCAACCGCTCGTAGAGGGCAATGGCGGCCGCGTTGTAGCTGAACACCGTCAGGCACACGCGGTGGAGATTTAGCTCNTTAAAGGCGAAATTTAGCGCCAGCTGCATGGCTTCGCGNCCGTAGCCCTGGCCGCGGTGGCGCGCGTCGCCGAAGCCGATGCTGAGGAAGGTCGTCCCGTTCGACCAATCCACGCCGTCCATCTCCAGCAGGCCAATCAGCTCGTCGTCATCCAGCAACCGGATGGCGAAGAGAAACACGTCGGGGCTGGTTTGGCTCAGCTCAAAACGGCGGCTCAACTGGTCTTCATTGCGTGGGGTGGCCGGGGCGGTGTTATAGAGGCGCAGGAAATCGGGGTCGCNCCACCAGCGCGTGATGGTTGACAGGTCATAGGATGTGACCGCTGTCAGCCTCACCTTTTCGCCGCGCAACAGGTTAGATGCTATCATGAAGATTCTCCTGCTTGGCGTTGTTCCGCCGCATGGGGACGAGGACAGACATGAGTATAGACACCTTCCAAATCAATGACAATCACCGCCTCAATCTGCCGACCATCGACATGCCGCCGCGCATTCTCCTGGGGGCCGGGCCGTCCAACAGCCACCCGCGCGTCTTCGCGGCCATGATCGCNCCGACGGTCGGCCACCTCGACCCNACGTTCATCAAAGTGATGGACGAGGTCAGCGAGCTGTTGCGCTACGCGTGGCAGACGGATAATGAACTGACCATTGCCACCAGCGGCACGGGCAGTTCGGCGATGGAAGCGGCCTTCGCCAATGTCGTCGAGCCGGGTGACCGCGTGCTGGTTGGTGTGGCCGGCTACTTCGGTCGCCGCATGGTCGACATCGCCGGTCGCTATGGCGCGGATGTGCNCTGTCTGGAGGCCGTTTGGGGCGAGTCATTCACTTACCACGAGATCAAGCAGGGCTTGGAAACCCACCGGCCGCAGGTGCTGGCCCTGGTCCACGCCGAGACCTCGACCGGGGCGCGCCAGCCGCTGGATGGCCTGGCTGACCTGTGCCGCGAGCACGACTGCCTGCTGCTGGTCGACACCGTCACCAGCCTCGGCGGCGTGCCGCTCTACGTTGATGCGTGGGGCCTCGACATCGTCTATAGCGGCTCGCAGAAGTGCCTCAGCGCGCCGTCGGGCGTCGCCCCCATCACCTTTGGCCCGCGGGCCATGGACAAAATCCGCAACCGCCGGACGCCCATCGCCAACTGGTACATGAACGCCGACCTGCTGAGCAAATACTGGACCGGTTCGCCGCGCGCCTACCACCACACTGCGCCAATGCACTTGTTTTACGCGCTGCGCGAGGGGTTGCGGCTGGTGGCCGAGGAAGGGCTGGCCGAGCGCTGGGCGCGGCACCAGTCCGTGGCTGAGACATTCTGGGAAGGGCTGGCGGCGATTGGTCTGGAGCCGCACGTGGCGCGGGAGATCCGCTTGCCCAGCCTAACCACCGTGCGCGTGCCCGAAGGGGTGGACGCCGCGGCCGTGTCGCGCAGGCTGCTGACGGAATACAACATCGAAATCGCCGGCGGTCTGGGCGACCTGGCCGGCAAGGTCTGGCGCGTGGGCCTCATGGGCTACAACGCCCGCCGGGAGACGGTGGCGGTGCTGCTTCAGGCGCTGGCGGAAGTTTTGGGACGGTGATCAGTTTTCAGTAGGTCAGTAGATCAGTGAAACAGTGCGTAACCACTGATTGTACTGACTCGCTCCACAACATGAACCTGCAAGAGCTGACCGGCTATCTGCTGGCAAAGAGCGGCGCGACCGAGGAAACTCCCTTCGGGCCGGAAGCGCTGGTCTACAAGGTAATGGGCAAGATGTTCGCTCTCGTAGCCTGGGAAAACGACCCGCTGACGGTCACGCTAAAATGCGAGCCGGGGCAGGCGCTTTTCCTGCGCGATATGTACGCGGCCGTTCGCCCCGGCTATCACATGAACAAAAGGCATTGGAATACTGTCACCCTCGACGACACGATTCCCCCGCCCGAGTTATTGGGGATGATCGACGATTCCTATGACCTGGTGGTCAGCAGNNTGACGCGCCCCCAGCGGGAAGAGTTAGCGCGCGGGCCTGGCGCCCCGATTTAAAAGACCTGACCCGGCCGCCAGTCGGCCAGCCACGCATCCGCGCCGGGCATGCCAGATGCATGGGCGGCCGCGGCCAAGTCCCCCAGCGCATAAGGCGCGCGCCGCAGGGTAATCGCCAGCCCGCCCTCATCCCGTTCCAATAGCGCGTACTCGGCCCAGGCCGGGTGAATGGCCGCGGCCCCGGTCGGCTTCACCAGGGGCAGCCCGACGCTGCCCGGGTTTACCAGGGTGCTCGAACCATAGCGGCGGATCATCGGCTCGTGGGTGTGCCCACCGGCGTTGACGAGCGCGCGCTCCGCGGCAAACCAGCGGTCGAGGTCATCCAGCGGCGTGTCCGGCTCGATGCGGTCGTTGAAGCTGAGCGGAGAACCGTGGTANCAAAGCAGGGTGAGGCCGTCGCCGAAGTCGAGCCATAGCGTGTTGTGGTAATCCATCACCAACTTGCGCTGCCCCGCGCTCAATTGCGCCGCCGTCCATTGTTCGATGGCCGACTCCTGCTGTTCGTCTTCGCCCTCGGCGCTCCGGGGGATGGGGTTGAGCAGCCAGTGGTCGGTATTGCCCTTAATCACGGGAATGTCGAGATCGCGCAAGCGCTCGATGACTTCGCCCGGTTGCGGCCCGTCCAGGGCTACGTCGCCGAGGCAGATGATCTGATCGGCCCCGCGCCGTCGAATGTCGGCCAGCGCCGCCTCCAGGGCCACCNTGTTGCCATGAATATCGGAAATCAACGCGATACGCATGGTTATACTTCCTTTGTCTGCTTCGTTCCGGCGTATACCGGCTCAGGTTATAATACACCAGACCAGACCGGACATGTGGCCGCGCCTGCGTACTCGCTCATACACGACCCATGTGCGCCCACCTGTCTGGTCTCGATGGGCAGCGTAATCTGCGGATGAGACCTCTTTTGAATCGGATCAAAAAGGACCATAGATCAATGACCAGAATACAACTAACCGAAGGCGGGCCTATCTTCTCGCGCATTGTGGCCGGCATTATGCGGCTGCGCGAGTGGGACATGGACACGTCCGCTTTGGTCAATTTCATCTACCAATGCCTTGACCTGGGCATTACCACCTTTGACCATGCCGACATTTACGGCAGCTACCGGGTCGAAGAACTGTTCGGCAAGGCGCTGGCAGCAGAGCCTTCGTTGCGCGGCCGGATCGAGCTGGTGACGAAGTGCGGCATCCAGCTCCTGTCGCCCAACCGGCCGGACACGCGCGTCAAGCACTACGACACCAGCCGCGAGCACATCATCGCCTCCGCCGAGCGCTCGTTACGGAACTTCCGAACCGATGTGGTGGACCTGTTGCTCATCCACCGGCCGGACCCGCTGATGGACGCCGACGAAGTGGCCGCNGCGCTGGNCGAGCTGCGAGCGGCGGGCAAAATTCGCCANGCCGGCGTCAGCAACTTCACGCCGCGCCAGTTCGAGTTATTGCAGTCGCGGCTCGACTTCCCTCTGGTGACGAACCAGATCGAGCTGTCGGTGCTGCACCTCGACCCGCTTCACGACGGCACACTCGACCAGTTGCAGCAATGGCGCGTGCCGCCGATGGCCTGGTCGCCGGTGGCCGGCGGCCGCTTGTTCGACCCGGCCAACGAGCGGGCGCGGCGGGTGAGGGGAGCGCTGGCGGCGGTTGGACAGGAGCTCGGAGCGTCGGTCGATCAGGTCGCCCTGGCCTGGCTGTTGCGCCACCCGGCACGGGTGTTGCCGGTTATGGGCACGGGCAAGATTGAGCGGCTGCGCGAGGCGGCCGCGGCCGAGAACGTCATGCTCGACCGGCAGCAGTGGTTCGCCATATGGGAAGCCTCGGCCGGCCACGAAGTGCCGTGAACTGTGGGGCAATCTGTCAGATCACCCTCCCGTTGAGGCAATAAAAAAGGCGCTAAGGAAGTTACCTCAGCGCCTTCATTCTTTTACCGTTCCTTACGAAGCATTGGTCTTGATCTCAATCCGCTTCGGTTTCACTTCCTCGGCCTTCGGCACGGTCAGCGTCAGGACGCCGTTCTCATACTCGGCTTGGATCTCGTTGGCATTGACCGGCACCGGGAAGCGCAGGCTGCGGCTGAAGCTGCCGAAGCGGCGCTCGCGGATGTGGTAGGTTTCCTCTTCGATGGTCTCGTCTTCCTTGAGCTCGCCCTGAACCGTGAGGACGTTGTCCTCCAGGGTCACGTTCAAGTCCTCGGGGTTGATCCCCGGCAAGGAAGCCTTGATGGTGAACACGTCCCCCTTCTCGGCTACGTCAAGGGCCAGGCTCCAGCTACCGACGACGTCATTGGTGCGCATCGGCATGCCCCAGCGGGAGCGATAGAGCGGGGATTCAAATACGCGGTCAAATTCGTTAAACAGTTCAGATGCTTCGCGCATCGGGTTCCAGCGAACGATTTTGGACATGGTCATACCTCCAAAGATGTTGTTTATAGTGGGTATATCTCTTGTCAGCGCCCGTTCTTGACGGGCTGATTGTCTATATTCTGCGACGGCAATGTATGAAAAATGTAAATCGAATGTAAGAAATTTGTTTGAGGGATTGCGGAAATTTGACCCGTGATTAGGCGTCGCCGGCCCGGTCAACGAGCGGGTAGGGTGAGAGGGTAGGGTCGCGCCTTCGTCTCAGGGAAGCGGGATCAGCGCGGCGTCGGCGCCGTTGGCNCGCAGGCGCTCGCCTGTGGTGGGGTCATACAGGCCAACACGCAATGCCAGCCGGCCCGGGGGCATTTCCGCCGGCAGGGTCAGAGTCAGAGTATGGGTATCCGTGATGTATTCGCCCGGCAGCCAGCCTGTCGTCGGCCGCGCCCAGCCCGCCGGAACCGCGTCTGACTGGGCCAATATATTGCCCGCTTCGTCGACCAGATGGACAAAGGCATGATAACTGACGNCCGATTCACCGTCGGCGCGCCAGACGAGGGGTAGAGAGCAGGGGGACAGGGGGANAGGGTAGCAGGGGGACGCGGAAGAAGCGTCTGCCAGACCCATAAGCGTGGCGACCGGCTCACCCGCGGCCGACACGAAAGAGGCATCCATCTCAAGGGCCAGGGCGGGTGGTGTCATTTGCCGGTCGGGCGCAATGACGTCAATTGTCGACAATGGCAACTCTGNCAAATAGAACTGATAGCGACCGCTCGCCAGGTCTGCCGGGAGTTGGACCAGATGTTGACCGCGCAGATAACCATCGGCCGGCCATTCGTCGCCGGCAACCCCCTCCCTTATCGCTGGCAGCTGCCATTCATCGATGCCCGCGCCGGTCTCGTCTACCAACCGAAGCACAATATGCTTGCACAGCGCCGGGTCTATGCATTCCCAGAAGAAAGTCATCAGGACGGAATCCCCGGGCGCGGCCTCGGTCCGGTCCTGGTTATATCCCCGCAGCCTCAGGCCCANTGCCGGGAAATCATGCTCAACCGGATANTGGGCCTCCAAATCGGGCGGCCGTTCCGGGTTGACGATCTCGATTTGTCCGATGACTGCCGTTGGTCCGGCCGCCTGTCCGCCAGTGGTATCGGTCAAGGTGACCGGGGCCAGCGTCGCCTTGTCGAAGAGCGTCACGACGATGTCGTATACGCCCGGCGGCGTCCCGCTCAGGACCTGAACCTCGCGGCTGTCCCAGCCCCACTCGCCGGCCGCCCAAAGGCGCGTCGGCGCGGCGTCCTCGTAGACGCGCGGCCGCTCCGTCCCCTTCCGGCTCCAGGCCAGGCCATCCGGCCCCACCAGCGAGATCTCTGACTGGTAATCGACCTGGGGCGGGGCAACGGCCGTCCAGGCCAGGTCCACGTCGAACGTTTCGCCCGCGGGAACCGTCTGCCGGCTGAGGTTGAAGCCGTTCAGCGCCAATTCGCCCCCCTGGAGCATGGAGACGAATTCCACCGGCGGCCCGGCCGTCCGGCGCAACGCGGTCTCGCTCCGATCGGCGAACGCTTTCAGCCCAATCAACCCCGCGCCGAGGACCAGCAACAGGACTAACTCATTCCGCCCCGCGTGCCGCGAGCCAATTCGTGGTCGATGGTCCGTGGTCCGCGGTCGTCTCCTTGCCCCCAGCGCGATGGCCACCACCCCCGCGGCCGACAGGACGCTCAACCCAACCAGCGCCAGCCGCAACGGCGTCGCGCCCCATCTGACCTCTATCTCGTGCGATCCAGCGGGAACTTCGAAGGTGATGAGGCCGCTGGGCGCTTCCGGCGTGATGTTCACGACCTCGCCATCGACNCGCGCCGACCAGCCGGGGAAGGCAAAGCTGAGGTAGCGAGCGGTGAACGGCGCGGGCGAATCGACGGTCAGGGTCACGCCGAAACGGTCGTAGACAACGTCGCGCAGTTCGGCCCCGGGGGGTAGCGCCGTCGCGTCGAAGCGCTGCGGCGTTNGCCCGGCGGCGTAGTCGGCCTCAAGTGGCGAGCCNGACGGCCGCTCGCCAACCGTGCGCGGGAANTAGCTGCCCTCCGGGTCNACNCCGACGAGGCCGGTNACGCGNTCGTAGTTGTGGACGGTCATAATGGTCGGGAACGGCTCTTCCCGGCANAAGCGCGGGTAGAGGTTGGGGATGGTCTCGATGATCAGGAGGGCGAGGGTGATTGAGAGAATGACCGCCGCCCACCGACGGTCGACCGCCGTGGATTTTTCATAATTCGCACTCTCAAACTCCGGCTGACTGCGGTCGGCGGTCCGCCGTCCGCGGTCGAAATAATAGAACGGCACCCCCGCCAGAAACGCCACCGGCAGCGCCGCCCGNCCGACGAAGCGCCATGGGAACTGCACAAAATCGATCAGCGGCACGATCTCCCACAGNCCGCGCGAGATAGGCAGGGCCATGAAGAGGTAGACGGCCGCGCCGGCCAACATCAGCCAGATGTGCAGCCTCTGCTCGCGNGCGCGNGCGTCGCTGCCCTTGATCCACGCCAGACCGGTGACNCCNGCCGCCGCCAGCAGCAGCGGCACCCAGCCCAGGCGGAAAAGCAGAGGAGGGTTGACCAGATTGGGGTCTTCGGCGGCGACTGGCGACAGGATCTCGCCCCATGAGGCGAAGTTGTAGCGCCAGTCGTTATTGCGTGTCGTCGTCGACATCTCCAGCGTCACCTGCTCCATCTCCAGCACCGCGCCGCCAGTGTAGAAGAAGGCCAGGCCGAGGCCGAGACCGAGGAGTAGGCTAACTCGGATGAGACGACGGACGACGGACGACGGACGACCGTCAGTTGTGGTCCGTGGTCTGCGGTCTGTGGTCTGTTGCCCGTCCATCACCGCCAGCGCCCCCAAATACACTGCCAGCGTCGGCGCGAAGATGAAGGTCGAGATGTTGTGGCCCAGGGAAAGCAGCGCCAGCCCCACGGCGCCGGCCAGAAAGTAGCGCCACGAACTGAAGAGCACCCAGCGCCGGCCGGCCCACAGCAGGAATGGGAACAGCGGCAGGGCCAGCGACTCGGGCGAGTTGCCGCGGATCAGCGCGTCGACCAGCACGTAGGGCGCNCTCATGTAGGCCACGGCCGAGACCAACGCGGCCCGAGGACCGAACAGGTCGCGCGCCCAGAGGAACATGAACACGCCGCACATCAGGATGGTGGTGGCATAGAACAGGTTCGACGCCGCCGGCAGCGGCAGCCCGGCCAGGAACGGCAGCAGGACGGCATACAGCGGCGCGGCCTCGCGGTAGACAAAGAAGGGATAGCCGTAGCCGAAGGCCAGGTCGGGCAGCCAGCGGGTCAGGTAGACGCCGTTGTCCCAGGCGTGGGCCATCGCGGCGACGCGGTGGTAGTGGAGATGCCCGTCGTGGGTGCAGGGGACGGACGACCAGCGCAACAGGGGCGTGATGAGCGGCAGGCCCAGCAGGACAGTGAGCAGTAACCAGTAACCAGTTTCCAGCCGTTGGGGGAGGGAGCGACGCTCAGCGTTATCGGATGCCACGACTATGAAGTATGGCCCAGCCTGNNCGGGGGCGCAATGCTGTCGCCCTACTAACCGCCGACGCCGGCCCGACTACTCCGCCGTTCCAGCAGGAGGGTGTCGCGCCAGAGGCCGTGGTGCTGGGCCACGCGCTCGCGGCGGCCGACGACGCGGAAGCCGCACGCCCGGTGCAAGGCGACACTCGCCTCGTTCTCGGGGAAGATGCTGGCCTGCAGGGTCCACACGCCGGCCGCCTCCGACGCTTCAATCAGTGCCACCAGTAGCGCCCGGCCGGCGCCTCTAGCCCGCGCCGCGGCGGCCACGTAGACGCTCACCTCGGCCACGCCGCGATAGACCGGTCGTCGCGACACGGGGCTGAGCGCCGCCCAGCCGATGACCTGTTCCCCTTGCCGGGCCACGAGGCGGCCGTCGGGGCGATGGTTCGCGTCCCATGCCTCCCAGTCCGGCGCGACGGTTTCAAAGGAGGCCTGACCAGTGGCGAGGCCTTCCTCGTAAATGGCTCTGACGGCCGGCCAATCGCTATCGCGCATCCTTTCGACAGCGATGGGGTCAGACATCGTCTCGATCGACGCCTACGCGGGCGCTGCGCCGCTCTAATAGCATGAAGTCGCGCCACGCCCCGTGATGAAAGCTGATCCGCTGGCGGCGGCCGACGACCTGGAAGCCGCAGGCCAGATGCAGGGCGAGGCTGGCCGTGTTCTCCGGGAAGATGCCCGCCTGCAACGTCCAGATCCCGGCGGCCTCGGACGCGTCGACCAGTGCCGCCAGAAGAGCGCGACCTATGCCCCGACCGCGGGCGGCTGCGGCGACATAGATGCTGTCCTCGGCCACACCGGCGTAGACGAGGCGGCTGGACACCGGCGTCAGCGCCGTCCAGCCGATGACACGGCCGTTTTGCCGCGCCACCAGGCGACAATCCGGCCGGTGCGCCGCGTCCCACGCGGCCCAGTCCGNCGCGCTGGTCTCGAANGTCGAGTTACCCGTGGCCATACCTTCTTCATAAATGGCGCGCACAGCCGGCCAGTCGGCGGGGGTCATGGGCGANAGTCGCGCCGGCGCGNCCGGACGGGACGGAGTGCTTTTTCGGTATGGTAGGCGATTCGACCAATTGGTGAGGGCTGCATCCAGGCTCACGGCTTTTTCTCCTCAATAGGCTTAGGCGGTCAGACTGTCATGTAATATGGCGATGGCCTCGTCGATGTGGCTTGGCGTGATGACGAGCGGCGGGGCGACGCGCAGGGTGGTCTCGCCAGCGTTGATGACCAGCAACCCCCGGGCGCGGGCCGCAGCGATGACGTCTGCCGCGGGCAGGTCGAGGTCGACGCCGACCAGCAGCCCNGCGCCGCGCACCTCGCGCACGTGGGGGCTGTTTAGCTCCTCTAGCCGCTCGCGCAGATANAGCCCGTTCTCGGCCACGGCCGACAGGAACTCTGGCCGGGCGATGCGGTCGAAGACCACGCCCGCGGCGCGGGTGACGAGCGGCCCGCCGGCGAACGTGCTGCCATGCTCACCGTAGCCGACGGCCGCGGCCACGTNCTCGGTCANCAGGATNGCGCCGATGGGCAGNCCGTTGGCCAGCGGCTTGGCCANNGTCATGATGTCAGGCGTGACGCCTGAGGATTCGTGNGCCCACAGGCTNCCCGTGCGGCCGAGACCGCACTGGATCTCATCGAAAATAAGTGTCGCGCCATGTTCGTCGCACAACGCCCGCAGGCCGCGCAGGAACTCCGGCGCGGCGGCGTGGATGCCTCCCTCGCCCTGCACCGGCTCCACGACGACGGCGCAGGTGGCCGGGCCGATCGCCTCGCGCGCCGCGGCCAGGNCGTTGAACGGCGCAAAGCGCGCGCCGGGTACGAGCGGCGCGAACGGCTCGCGATAGATGGATTTGTAAGTGATGGACAGCGCGCCCATCGTCCGGCCGTGGAAGCCGCCGTTGAAGGCGACGATCTCGTGCTTGCCCTCGCCGAACTGCTGCCGCGCCCGCTTGCGGGCGAACTTGAGCGCGCCCTCGATGGCCTCGGCCCCGGAGTTGGTGAAGAAGACGCGGTCGGCGAAGGAGTGGGTGACCAGCTTTTTGGCCAGTTCAACCTGGGGCNCGGTGTAGAAGAGGTTGCTTACGTGAGTCAGGGTCAGCGCCTGGTCGGCGACGGCCGCGGCCACCTCCGGGTCGGCATGTCCCAGCGCGGCCACGGCGATGCCGGACATGAAATCGAGGTAGCGGTGGCCGTCGCTGTCGTAGAGATAAACGCCTTCGCCGCGCTCCAGAATAATGCTGGCCCGCTTGTAGGTCTGCATCAGGTAACGCGCTTCGTCCTGGATGATGTCTTGTTTATTCATGCTTACTCGGGTTTGTCAGGGAATTATTAATTGGCTGATGAAATTTCTAGAATAATGTCAGCGGATTGGGGCCGGCGGCGTGACCGTTGGCGAGGGGATAAATATTGCCCATGGCCTCCCCTTCGCCGACAAACAACGTTCCGCCGCCTCGACTTAGGCCGCTCAGATTGACGATTCTGACACGGGGCACGCCGCGCTCCAGCGCTTCCAGCGCCGTCCTGACCTTGGGGATCATGCCGCCGTTGACGACTCCCTGGTTGATGAGCGCGTTGGCCTGCGCCGCCGTCAGGCAAGGCAGGAGTTGGCCGTCGTGCAGTACGCCGGGCACGTTGGAGACGAAATCGAGGCGGACGGCCTCTAGCGCCTGGGCGATTGCGCCCGCCGCTTCGTCGGCGTTGACGTTGTAGGTCTGGCCGTCCTCGCCCAGCGAGATGGGGGAGATGACCGGGATGATGCCCTGGAGCGCGAAGTGATCGAGGAAAGCCGCGCGGACGGTGACGATCTCGCCNACGAGGCCGAGGTCGGCCGTCGGGTGCTGNTTCTTGCGGCAGCGCAACAGGCCGCCATCGACGCCGCTGAAGCCCACCGCGTCCAGCCCAGCGGTCAAAAACGCCCGCACGATGGCCTTGTTGGTATGGCCTGAGAGAACCATCTGGGCCACGGCCAGCGACTCGGCATCGGTGACGCGCAGGCCATCTACCTTTATCGGTTCGATGCCCAGGCGCGTCTGCAGCGAAGCGATCTCCTGCCCGCCGCCGTGGACGACAACCATCGACTCGCCAGAGGCCGCCAGCGAGCCGATCTGCCGCGCCAACTCATCCAGAAAGCCCGGCGCGTTCATCTCGTTGCCGCCGATTTTGATTACTCTTGTCATGGTGTTATTCCTCTAATAAGACGACGGGCCACAAAAGACTGAACGATTGTGGTCTGTCGTCGGTCGTCTGTCGTCCATCACATCAGCCCCAGCGTCTCCGGACAGCCAAACATGAGGTTCATATTCTGTACCGCCTGACCGGCTGCGCCTTTCACCAGATTGTCGATGGCCGAGGTCAAAATAAGCGTGCGGCCGGCTAGCGTCAGGGCCACAGCGCAGCGGTTGGTGTGGGTGACGTGAGCCAGCGTCGCCAGCGAGCCGGCCGGCAACACATCGACAAACGGCTCATGGTCGTATGCCGCCGCATAGAGCGCACGCAGGGCCGCCTCATCGGCATCCTGTTCGAGATTGACGTAAATCGTTGACAGGATGCCCCGCGGCACGGGCAGCAGGTGCGGCGAGAAGATCAGCGACGGGGCGTCCTTGCGCCACCAGCCGATGGCCTGCTCCATCTCCGGTAGGTGGCGGTGGGCGCGGCCGATCTTGTAGGGCGAGTAGTTGTCGGCCACTTCCACAAAGTGGCTCGCGAGCGACAGCCCGCGCCCCGCGCCCGACACGCCCGAGGCGGAATTGGCGATGATCGGCCCGTTAATGGGAATGCCGCTCAACAGCAGTGGCCGCAGCACCAACAGCACGCTCGTCGGATAGCAGCCGGGGTTGGCGACGAGCCGGGCCGCCGGCAGTTCGGCGCGATAGACCTCGGTCAGGCCATAGACCGCCTCATCGAGCAATTCCGGCGCGGGATGGGTGTGGTTATACCACCTNGCGTAAGTTGCCGCGTCGCGCAGGCGAAAGTCGGCGCTCAGGTCGACGACGCGCTTGCCCGCGGCCAGTGCCGCCAGCGCCGTCTCGGCCGCGGCGGCGTGGGGCAGGCAGAGAAAGACGACGTCCGCGTCGTCGAGCGGCGCGTCTTCGCCGGCCACCAGCCGAAGGTCCGGCGCGCCGGCGAACACCTCGCGCAACGACTTGCCCGCCTGGGATTGCGACGTGATGAAGGCGATCTCGGCCGCGGGGTGGCGCTGGAGCAGTTTCACCAGTTCATAGCCTGTATACCCTGTCGCGCCGTAGATTCCGGCTTTAATCATTGACTGCTCCTGTTCTATTTATCTAGATAATCATCTCAATAATCGCGCGGCGGTCTGCGGTCGGCCGTCAGCGATCTATCCGGAAACACAAAACCGCCAGACCCTTGCGAGGTCTGGCGGTCGGTTCGTTCGTGTCGGTTGTATCGACGACTCAGGCAACCAAAAGCACCAGACCTGTGGTCCGGGGCGGGCGAGGGCGACGCGGGAAAGCCTGAGCCTTGTCAAAGAACATGGGAAGAATGATAACTCTCGTGGGGAGATTGTCAATACCCGAAAATAACCAAGATGCCGGTTTATTCTATGGGTAGTTCCCACAGTCACCGATCCGCAATGGGCAGCGCTTGTAAACCGCGAAAACCAAACGTCTCCGACCATGCCGGCGGGGCGAACGGTCGCCAATCCGCGCAGCGCTCGAACAACAACTGCAAAGCGATGCCGCTTTGCGCCACGGCCAGCGGCGCGCCGAGGCAGNAGTGGNTGCCCCGGCCGAAGGCCAGATGCCGGTTCGGACGCCGCGCGATGTCTATCTGGTCGGGAGCGGCGAAGGCCCGCGGGTCGCGGTTGGCCGAGCCGAGCAGCAGCGTCACCGATTCGCCGCGCCGAATGAGCCGCCCGCCGATCGCGACGTCGGCGTAGGCGATGCGCGTCGTGGCCTGGATGGGNCTGTGNANGCGCAGGAANTCGTCCATCGCCGCGTCGGTCAGGTCGGGCTGCTGGCGAAATCGCGCAAGCTGCTCAGGCTCTTCCATTAGCAGGTAAGCGCCGACCGAGATCAGGTTTACCGTCGTCTCGTGCCCGGCGAAGAGAAGCATGACGCATAGCGAGATCAGTTCTTCTTCGCTTAGTCCATCTTCTGCGATGGTGGCTGCCAGCAAACGGGTGATGAGGTCGTCGCGCGGCCGTTGCCGCCGAGCGGCGACGATCTGGGCCAGGTAGGTGGTGAACTCGCGGGTCATTCGGTTGCCTTCGGCCATCACGTCCCACGTGCGCTTGTAATCGAGCACGGCGGCAATGGTCAGAGACCACTCCTTGACGCGTTTGAGGTCTCGTTGCGGGATGCCGATGAGCTCGGTGATCACGCTCAGGGTCAAAGGGAAGGCATAGTCAGCGACGACGTCGAAGCGGCCCCGCGGCGCGAGGTTATCCAGCAAGGCCGCGGCGCGGACGGCGATGCTCGGTCGCAGCGCTTCCACAACGCGGGCGGTGAAGGCGCGATTGAGGAAAGTTCGCTGTCGGGTGTGATCCGGTGGCTCCAGCGCCAGCGTCCAGTGGGCGTACATATCCCAGAACGGCTCGCGCTCTTCCGGCGGCACGGGGGGCGGCGATTGGTCGAGGGCGGGGGCAATGGCCCGGCCAAAGCGGGCATCCTTCAGCACGGCGGCCACGTCGTCGTAGCGAAACATGTACCACCAGTTGGTCTCATGGTCGCCGGGGGTGGGTGGGCGGCCGCGATGCACCGGATCGTGGTCCCGAAACCACGCATAAACCGGGTAGGGATCGGCGCGAAAGGCGGGATCAAAGACGTCAAATAATGCCACAGGACAAGTATCCCCATTTTGAGTCAAACCGGCAGGTTTTATATGCCGTCCGGGGGCATTTGGGAGCGATTACAGGATGGTAACCCTTCCTGAACATTTTCCTAACATTCACCAGGCAAACTGAGAATTAACATCACGTCGCGCCGGTCAAGGATAAGAGAGTGATCGTTGCCGGCGTGTTGCCACAGAAGGTGATAATGTTATGACAGCGCATAACGCATCTTTCAGACAGCCTAAGCTACCGGCTACCGATGAGCCGTTAGCTGGCGCCGGCTGGTGGCCCGCGCCGGAGCCGGACCACGCGGCGCAACTGGCCCGTTTTTCGCCGATTGTCCTCGATGAGATGGCCGGCGTCGCCTTGCTGGACCGCATGGAAACGAAATTCGTCTTCCATGAGCGCCAGCTAGACCGTTTGCTGGCAGTGCTGGCCACCTCTTATCGCGTGCTGGAGATCAACAGCGGCCGGCTCAACCACTACCGCACGCTTTATTTCGACACCCCCGATTTCGCGCTCTTTCGCCGCCATCAGGCCGGCGGCCGCAACCGCTACAAAGTTCGCAGCCGGAGCTATCTGGATAGCGGCCTTTCGTTTCTGGAGATCAAGCACAAGGTGAAGCGCAACCGGACAGTGAAGCGGCGCGTGGCCACGGCCGATCTGGCCGAGAGGCTCTCTNCGGAGTTCTCAGCCTTTCTCGATGCCAGCCTGCCCGACGACGTCGGACGACTCGAGCCCAAGCTGTGGAACGAATACACGCGGATTACTCTGGTCAGATTGGACAGGCCCGAGCGCGTGACCCTGGATCTTAATCTTCAGTTTCGCGGTTGCGGCGAAACCATCATCCTCCCCGGCGTCGCNATCGCCGAGGTGAAGTGCGAGAGGGGACAAAACCCGTCGGAATTTGCCCGCCTGATGAAAGAGGAACNGATACGNCCGACCGGGTTNAGTAAATATTGCATCGGCGTATCGATGCTATACCCGGCGATCAAACACAATCANTTCAAACCGAAATTACAGATGGTAAGCAGAATCATCCGCGAGGAGTATGAATATGTCTTCTGAAACAGCTCTATTTATGGCCGGCGCGGCGCTCAATTTGCTGGTGGCCTTTTTGATCGTCCGGTTCATCTATTACCCGGTGACACAAGACAAGAAATTCGTTTTCACGTTCCTGGCCTTCAACACGGTCATCTATTTCGTTATGGACCTACTGACCAGCGCCGAGTTGAGCGTGGGCGTTGGCTTTGGGCTTTTCGCCATCTTCTCTGTGTTGCGCTATCGCACCGACGAGATACCCATCCGCGAGATGACTTACCTTTTCATCGTCATCGCCCTGCCGGTGATGAACTCGGTGATGATCTCGGATGAGCATATTCTACAAGTGGCACTCGCCAACAGCTTGATCGTCGTTTTACTTTACGCACTGGAGAAAGAGTGGGGGTTCCATTTCGCCGGCAGCAAGTCTGTTACCTATGACCGCGTGGAACTGATCGCCCCGGACAACAACGAGCGCCTGTTGGATGACTTGCGGCGACGTACCGGCCTGCCAGTCGACCGGGTCGAGATTCGCAAGATCAATTTTCTGAACGACACGGCCGACATGACTATCTACTACGAACAACAACGCGCGCGGAAGGCAAAGGCAACGCCCGTGTTAATNAATCAAAGNGTGCAATCGTGAAGAAATCGCTAGTAATGTATCTGACTTTGTTATTCCTGCTCGGCCTTGTTGCCTGTTCGTCGAGCCCTGAAGNTATCGGGAATGCGCCGGCCGGTACGTCTGGCTCCGCNGCCACACGATCAGCCGCGGCCGGATCAGCGGACGAAATCGTGGAGGATGCCGCTTCTGCAGCGACGGCATCTGAAGAAGAAACCACGCGGCCGGACGGCTGGACGGACGCGACGCACAGCAACGACGTCGATCCNAATTACGACGTCGTCTTCCCGGAGGANAAGGTGAATACGATCACCATCACGATCGACCCGGCCGATTGGGAAGCGATGCAGGCCGATATAACCGAGATTCTCGGCGAACCGGGCACGGGTGAGGCGATGGGGCGTCCCGGCGGAGGAATGCCAGGGCAGGATTTCAGGCCGCCGGAAGGGATGGAGCCGCCGGCCGGTGACTTCGCGCCTCCGGAGGGTATGGAAGAACCTGAGCGCGGATTTGGCCCCGGCGGGGGTGGTTTCCAGGGCGGCGGGCCGGGCGACCTCGTCAGCGAGACGCCCATGTGGGTACCCGCCACCGTCGAATTCGACGGCACTGTCTGGAACCATGTCGGCGTTCGCTACAAGGGCAACTCATCCTTAACGAGCGCTTGGGGTAGCGGCTCGCAGAAGATGCCCCTCAAGTTTGATTTCGACGAGTTCGAGGATGATTACCCGGAGATCGACAACCAGCGGTTCTACGGCTTCAAGCAGCTCTCNCTGGCGAATGGCTTTAGCGACGACACCTACCTGCGCGAGACGGTTACCTATGATCTCATGCGCGATTCGGGGCTTGTGGCCGGGGAAACTGCATTCTACGAGGTCATCCTGGACTACGGCGAAGGACCGGTCAATCTTGGTATCTACACCGTCGTCGAGGTGATTGACGACACCGTAATCGAGAGCGCCTTCGGCGACGACGACGGCAATATCTATGAAGGCGACGGCTCCGGCGTCAGCCTCGCCGACGGGACGTTCGACCTGATCAGCGGCAGTTTCGAGAAGGAAAACAACGAAGATGAAGCCGACTGGAGCGACATCGAAGCTCTGTACACCGTCCTTCACGCGGAAACGCGCACAACCAACCCGGAACAGTGGCGGTCCGACCTGGAATCGGTTTTCGATGTGGATACGTTTCTGAACTGGTTGGCTGTCAGCGCTGTCGCGCAGAATTGGGATACCTATGGGGCGATGACCCACAACTTCTATCTGTACAATAACCCGGAGACCGGCCAACTGGTGTGGATTCCCTGGGATCACAACATGACGTTCGGCGTCGGCATGGGCGCGGGTGGCGAGAGCGGCGGCCGCGGCAACGTTTCGTTCGATAAGGCCGACGTCGGCGAGAACTGGCCGCTCATCCGTTTCCTGCTGGATGACCCAGTCTACAACGCGAAGTACATGGACTACCTCGACGGGGCCAGCGCCACATTCGACGGCGCGGCCGTGAGTGCCCGCATCGAAGAGATGGCCGAGATGTTGCGTCCTTACCTTGTCGCTGCAGGTGAAGAGGAGCAGTTCAACACGGCTGTCGAGCAACTGCTGGCGAACCTGACAGAGAGGGACACGGCCGTGGCCGACTTTCTGGCGGCGCAGCCATAGCGAAATCAGGCGTCCTGCGTCGCCGGCCGGATGCGATAGGTGTTGGTCATAAACCACTCGCGCCCATCGGCCGTTCGCACCCAGATGCCCGGCGGCTCAGGCCGCACAACAACAGCCGGCTGCCACTCCTCCTCGCCGCGGTTGGTGAAGACGATCTCGACCCGGTCGCCGGGCGCGTATTGTTCGTAAATGCGGCGGCCCATGTCAGTAGATCAGTGGGTCAGTAAGTCAGTGGGCCAGTACCATTTTGAGGTTAGGTACTGGTCCACTGTTCACTGGTTACCACTTAATGTGAGCAGATCAGCACTCGCTATAGCCGCAGCTGTTGCACTTGCGGCAGCCCTCTTCGTTCACCAGTGACGAGTTGCCGCAGTCGGGGCACAGGTCGCCGACGATGGCGTGGGGAGCGTTTAGAGACGCCTGCTGGACCGGGGCGGCGTTGCCGTGGCCGTTCGAGCCGTTGGTAGCCTTGTGNGTCTCCTCGGTCGAGCGATCGAGGAAGTCGGCCAGGACTTGAGATACACCGTCGGGCAGCGACAGCACGCGCTGCGGACCGAAGCCCAACGGCCGCCCGCCGCCAATGCCGCTCAACTGGTTTACGACTTCCTTCAGCCGGTCGCGCGGCGAAACGGGCGAGGCCAGGCGCAGGTTGTAGCTGATCAGCCGGCCGATGGCCTCGGAGACGGCGGCCGTGTCGCTGCCGGCCTTGGCTGTCTGGATGAAGACCTCGAACGGCTGGCCGTCNCCGTTGTGGTTGATGGTCACATAGGTCGCGCCAAGCGGCGTGCTGATGCGGCTGGTTTCGCCTTGCAGCACGCGGCTGCGCGGTTTCTTTGTCTCCCGCCAGATGGTGAGCTGCTGCGCCGGCTCCTCGGCTTTTGCCTCGCTCTTGGCTTTGGCTTCCTTGGTGGCGTGCGTTTCCAACGTCACCGTCTCGCGCGAACCGGTCACGTAGACCGTCAGCCCCTTGCAGCCCAGATCCCAGGCCAGCATGTAGGCCTTGGCCACGTCTTCCGGCGTGGCGCCGGCAGGGAAATTGCAGGTCTTTGAGATGCTGTTGTCGACGAAGGCTTGAATGGCGGACTGCATGCGGACGTGCTCTTCGGGGGTGATGTCGGATGACACCACGAACGTATTGCGAATCCCTTNAGGCAGGTCGTCGATGTGCTGGCAACTGCCGACGCGGTTGACCTCGGCGATGATGCCATTGCGCGTCGCCTCGTTCAGTCCGCCGTCGAGCAGCGCCTGCTCGAACAAGGGACTGGTATATTGCAACTGCAAATCCTTGCCGTTGTCGTTGACATGGCGGATGTAGGCCAGGGCAAAGACCGGCTCGCAGCCGTAGCCCTCGATTCCCGCCACGGTGGCGATGGTTCCGGTCGGGGCGACAGTCGTTTGCGCCGCGTTGCGTATGCCGTGGGTCTTGATATCGGCCACGAGGCCGTCCCAGTCGAGCGCGGGGCGGCCGTAATCCTTCCGGCTCTTCACCAGCGGCTGGGGAATCGACCATTTGAAATCATTCGGATCATAGATGCTTCCTTCAATGGCCAGGAACGGGCCGCGCTCGCGAGCCAGGTCCACGCTGGTGCGCATGCTATGGTAGCGAATGAACTCGAAGATCTCCCCGGCCAGCGCCTGCCCCTCTTCGCTGCCGTAACGCACGCCGGTGCGGTAGAACAGGTCGCCCAGGCCCATGATGCCCAGACCGATGCGACGGGCGTTGAGCGCCGCCTCGCGCAGTTGCGGCACGGCCGGCACGTAGGCATTGGCCGTGACAACATTGTCCAGGAAATGAGTGGCCTCTTCGGTGGAGCGACGCAGCAATTTCCAGTCGATCTGGCCGTCTTCGGTCACGTGTTGGCCGAGGTTGATCGAGCCGAGGCAGCAGTTCTCATACGGGCCGAGCCATTGCTCGCCGCAAGGGTTCGTCGCTTCTAGTTCGTAGAGATGGGGCACAGGATTGGAGCGGTTGGCGGCGTCGAGGAACAGGACACCCGGCTCGCCGTTGCGGTGGGCATACTTGACGATCTCGTCGAAGATGTCGCGGGCGCGAACAGTGCGCCACACCTGGCCGTCGCGCGGGTTGATCAGGTCGAAGTCGNCGTCGTCCTTGACGGCCTGGATGAATTTATCCGTGACGCCGACGGAGATATTGAAGTTGGTGATGGCATACTCGCTGGCCTTGCAGGAGATGAACTCGAAAATATCGGGATGATCCACNCGCAAGACGGCCATATTGGCCCCGCGGCGCGTGCCGCCCTGGGCGATCTCGCCGAAGGCCTGGTCGTANACGCGCAGGAAGCCGACCGGTCCCGTGGCCTTGCCGGCCGAAGATTTGACGTAGTCATCCTTGGGCCGCAGCCGGGAGAAGGCGAATCCGTTGCCGCCGCCGGTCTGCTGGATGAGCGCCGCGTCGCGCAGAGTCTGGAAGATGCCCGCCGGGTCGCGCCCCATGTCATCAGAAATCGGTAAGACAAAGCAGGCGGCCAGCTGGCCCAACGGGGTTCCCGCGCCGGTGAAGGTCGGACTGTTGGGGAAGAAGCGCAGCTCGGTAAGCAGCTTGTAGAAGTCGCTTTCGGTGGCGGCCACATCGCCGCCATGATCCGCTTCGACCAGGGCGATGTGATGGGCCACGCGCCGGAACATCTCTTCGACGGTCTCGATCGGCTGCCCATCAGGGCCGCGTCGCAAATAGCGGCGGCGAAGTACGGCCATACTGTTCTCAGGCAGGGAAAGGGTGGGTTGATCAGTGGCAGGAGCGACGGCACTAGACATAATACTCAATACCTCCTCACAATAAATGTAGTTTACTTGGGGCTCCCACCAGAGTACCTGAACTTCCCTATCCCCCATATATGGGGGGTGTTTACCGCTACGACGGCTTATCTGGTTAAGAGACGGGCATTATAACATGGCGTTTGTCCATTAGCAATAGAGTTGCCTTAAAATTTCAGAACAGATTATCTAGAAGGTGGCCGGGGGCGAAGGGCAACATCCTAGAGGAGAAAAGGGCATGGAAGGGTCTTGATGATTATGAATTAGGCTCTTTCGCTTTAGGCGCCACAGAGCTGATAGCCGGGCGATGGAACGACACGTTTAACCACGGTTTTATTCGCCCACCTGTCAGGTNTTGATCACTTATGTACTGGCCTGTTCGATATCTTCATTGACCACGCCCGCGCCGATACACGCCGGCCACGGATCTTCGCCGGCCAGCAGGGCGGCCAGGGCCGCCGAGTCGCCATACGNACCGCGGTGGCGGGGCTCCACCAGGGCGGCGATGCGGGTCATGATGAGGCACGTGAAATCCCCCAGGTCCTGGCCGCGCGGGCGGCGTCCCAGGTCAGGCAGCTCAAACGCCGCGCCGATGCGCATGGTGACGGTGATGCGGCGCAACCGGCGGACGTTGGCAAAAAGGACGTCGGTGTTGCTGATGCCGACCGGTAATATGGGCACTCGGGCCTGCGACGCCAGGTAGGCTGCGCCGTCTCTGCCCGCCTGCATATAGCCGGTTTTACTGCGCGTCCCTTCCGGCGCCAGCGCAAACGTGGCCCCTTCTTTCAGGGCTGCCAGCGCCTCGCGCAGCGCCCGCCGGTCGACCTCGCCGCGGTTGATGAAGATCACGCCCAGCCAGGACATCAGCGGCCCCCACAGCGGGTGTTTGGCCCATTTTTCGCCGGCAAAGTAGCGCCATTCCTGCGCGGGGAAGCCGACGAAGACGATGCCGATGTCGGCCGTGCTCAGATGATTGACGGCCAGGATGTAGGGGCCTTCGGCGGGTATGTTCTCCCGGCCGATGACCACCAGNCGGCACAATATCNTCTGCACGAGCATGAAAACAAGGCGGGAAATTCGAAAGCGCCACATTGTGTGGCACTATAGCAGAATCAAATACCCCGTCAAACCCCGGCCGGATCGTCACGTATGACGTTTATCCCTAAAAACAGGTGACATCTGCCACGTGTTAAACCATCGCCGGTCATTTATACTGTCCAATAAGAGGGAGTGGGTCAGGATGATTCCGTTAGGATCATCGCCGACCCCGGGAGGCTAACCATGATCGAGGATACACCGGTGGAGCGCGTGGCAAGCGAACAGGACATTCTGAAACACGATCTGGCAATTCTGAAAGCGATGGCCGCGGGCTTGGACGAGTACCTGAGGAGCAATGCTACCTGGTGGGATATGGGTCATCCGGATATGCCCCTGTTGACGATTGGCGGTTATGTGATGCGCCGCCGCAGGTTGGGCGTGGTCGCGTACCTGTTGCGCGATTCAGAGCGCGAGGAAATGGCCATTGCCAACGCGCGCTATGACAAGGTGGTGAGCGGCCAGATCGTCCGGTTTGAGGAACGGGCCCTGGCGGAGATCGGCGCTCGCATGCGCGAGTGGACCGTGTACCTGCGCGACCTGACGGTTTCGCGCCGGCTGGCGGCCGACACTGCTCGCTATGAGTATCTGGCCGACACGCGCGTGGTCATCACCGAGCTGATCGACAAGCTGAGCGAATCGCCCTTCAAGCTGCCGGAGCATNTCCCTGACGATGTCGCCGCGCTCGATCACCGCCTCGGCGCTCGCTGGTCGCCCGGCGCGTTTGTCTGGTNGCCAGTCTGGACGCCGGCCTATCCGCCTGACGCCTTCTGGTGGCTCTACGGCCACCCGAAAGCGGATTGAGCGTTAGTCGGGTCGGGCTTGGCGAGACATCAGAAGCCGGACCAACTGTGCCGTTGCTCGCGCCAGACGTCGGCCTGGTTGTGATAGCCGTTGCGCTCCCAAAAGCCGGGCTTGTCGTCGGCCCGAAATTCCAGGCCGCGTAGCCACTTGCCCCCTTTCCAGAAGTACTTGTCGTCGGCTCGCTGGCCGGGGACGACCCCAGCCACACCGCGCAGCGGATAACCGTGGTCGGGCGACAGGGGCCGGCCGTCATAGTGCGTGGCCAGGATAAAGCCCTCTTGCAGCACAAACTCGATGGGCGTGTTAGTGGTGTAGCCGTATTCGCAGTGCTGNACCACGAATCTGGCTTCCGGTTTGGGCCGGATAAACCCTTCCCGGATCAGCGTGGCGACCGATACGCCTTCCCACACGGTGTCGAACTTCGACCAGCGCGTGACGCAGTGGATATCCAGCACAACCTGCGTGCGCGGCAACTCGTTGAATGCTCCCCATGACCATTGGCGCTCTTCCTGGACTAGGCCGAATACCTTGAAATCCCACGTGGCCAGATTCACCTTGGGAACCGGCCCGTAATGGAGAACGGGAAACTTGATCGTGGCCGACTGTCCCGGCGGCAGGCGATCCTGCTCCTTCATTCTCATTTCCAGCTCGCGTCTCTCTCGTTGGTCAAACATGACTCATCTCCCTGATGCCTATTAGCGTCTCAGCTGTAGCGTTCCAACAGCGCGCGGGCATAGTACGATTGCCAGTTCGCGCCGGGGGCCACCCGCTGCACTTCGCGATCCAGCCCGACTAGCAGGTAGACCAACTCGCTCTTGGTGAAGCGCGCGTCGAGTAGTTCCGCCAGCCGGTCNCGCAGGAACTCGGCGTACCAGATGGGCCAATCCGCATCCGCGCCATCCGTCTCGATGAAAGCCTGATGGTGGGCGCTGCCCGCCTCGTGGAANAAAGCTTCAAGTTGCTGCCGTTTGTCTGTGCTGGACATCATNACTCACCTGTGGATCAATTTGTGTTGGGCCCATGATATTACGCGATGAACGGCGCGGGGCAAACTTAAGGAAACTGATCTATAATCGGTATTCATTTTGCCAAGCGCCCCGGACAGGGCACAATGCGGACCTTACCCGGCCGATGAAAACCGGGCGCGCCTGGCGCTCCCGGGTTGCGTCATCCAGCGAGAGAGCTACATGAGCGAGATGGTTTGTCCCAATTGCCGACACCTGAACCGAAGCGGCGCGAAGTATTGCGCGGCTTGTGGCCGCCAACTAGCCCTGCTGCCAGACCAGACGGATGACGACGCGCCGACACGACCCGGCGGCTCCCCTGTTTCCGCGTCCGCGTCCGCGGATGATGAGGTGAACACCGCGCCCGCGCGGGAGAGCTTCGCGCTAACGGTCGGCCGGCGGAGTGACGTCGGGCGAAAAAGGGAAGCGAATGAAGACAGCCTGCTGGCGCTCGATTTCCACTGCGCCAACCGCTCAACCTACCGTGCGGCCGGGCTATACGTAGTAGCCGACGGCATGGGCGGGCACGAGGGCGGGGAGATCGCCAGCGGTATGCTGGTGCGCCACCTGGCCCGGCTGGCCGCCGCCGAATGGCTGCCGAGCGCGGTCGACGTCGCCGAAGCTCAGCTCGACTCGAGTGCGTGGCTGATCAGCGCCATCCAGCGCGCCAATGCTGGAATTTTCGAATGGGCCCATGAGGCCGGCTATGAGATGGGCACGACGGTGGTCGCCGCGCTTGTGGCCGGCA
>JAACJX010000625.1 GCA_014237545.1 Ardenticatenia bacterium
CGGCCAAGCCCACCAAGACGCCGCGCCCCACGGCCACCCTGCGGCCGACGCGCACCCCGCAGCCGACGCCGACCTCTGAGGTGAACTCGGTGGCGCACTCCTCGTATCTGCCGGCAATCGTCCGCCGCTAGATCCGGACCGGCCTGCCGTACCCTGTGTCTATTTGGTGGCGGCCAGAAGCGCGAACAACTCGTCGACCAGTGCCACCCGAGCCGGAGTATCCAGTTCGGCGCTGCGCAGCAGGCACTCTTTGGCGTGGGTGTTCATGAAGACGGTGGTGGCGCTGCGCAGGGGGACGATGAAACACGGCGCGTTCTCGAACAGGTCGTAGAGGCCGATGTAGCGGCCGGTCTCTTGCGGCCGTAAGCCCAGAAACGCCTGGAACACGCCGCGATCCTGCACGTCGAGCAGGTAGCGGGCCGTGCGCCGGGCCAGTTCCGGCTCGGTGACGACGACGAACGCCCACGGTTGCAGGTTGGCCGGGCTGGGGGCGGCGATGGCCGCGGCCAGTACCTGCTCGATCAACTCCGGCCCAACCGGCCGCGCGTCATAGCGCAGCACGCCGCGGCGGGTAGTGAGGGCCTGGATGCAGTCCATCGGTGACTCCTGTGGAGACAACCGCCGACCGATGCCATATATCTCAACTTCGGCGGCTGTCAGCGGTCGGTAGTCTTCAGTCAGCTCTCCAAAAACTCCACCAGCGCCGCCATGAAGGCCGCCGGCTGCTCGATGTGGGGGCTGTGGCCGGCGTCGGCGATGACGACCTCGCGGTAGTCGCCGCCATTGGCCTGGTATTGGTCGAGGACATGGCGCGTCTGCGAGACCATTGGCTGCGGCGGGAAGACGTCGTCGCCCGGCCAGCCGGGAACCGCGCCCAGCTTGCCCAGCGTGCCGAAGTCAAACAGCGACATGTCAGACACGATCTGGTCGCTGTCGCCGCGAATCCAGAGGACGGGGGGCTTGCTCGGCATGTCGACGATGCCGCTCAGGTTCAGGTATTTTGGGCAGCTGGCATTGATTGGCCCGTAAACACCCGGCGCGACGTTGGGCCAGTTGCCCGAGGGCGTCAGGTCGCCCGGATAGCGGTCCTCGCCCGTCTTCTCCAGCAGCAGCGAACTTAGATAGGCTTCCTCCCGCGCGGCCTTGAACGGTGGCTTGTAATAAAACGTGTTGATCACCGTCCGCGGGCAGTTGGGGTCTTCCTCGGTGCGGTCGCCCATCTGCATGCGGCGGATGAACTCGGGGTTGACGCTTCCGCCGCCCGAGCCGGCGAAATCGTCATAGCATGGCACGCCGTCAACGCCCTTCGTGCCGCCGAAGCCATAGGGACTGATCGGGTTGACGAGTGTCATCGAGAGAACCAGTTCCGGGTAATCCAGCGCGAACTGGAGCACCGGCGCGGCCCCCAGCGACCAACCGACAAGATGCGCCGGGCGGTCGCCCAAGGCGTCGGAGAGCGCCTTGAGATCTTCGGTCCAATCCTTCGCGCCGCGGGTGGCGTCCACCAGCAGGTCTTCGGTGTCGCCGTAGCCACGCAAGTCGGGGGCGATGGCGCGGAAGCGCGGCGGCAGGGACAGCATTGTCTCTTCCCAAAAGGTGGATGAGGACGCATTGCCGTGAACAAAGACGACCGGTTCGCCGTCATCGGGACCGCTGAACAACACGTGGGTGTTGATGCGGTCGGTAGGGATCATCCGCGAGGTAATGCCGTGTAGGGTGGAAATGGTTGCCATGGGTTCTCCTTGCGTTAATTACGATTCAAGATTTAGAAATTAATTATGCCAAACTTCAAGTGGGGAGACTCTCCTCATTCTTCATTCGGCAGAAATTTTTCGCGCAATTCGCGCTTCAGGATCTTGCCCGCGGATGAGATGGGCAGGGCATCCAGCAGCACGGCCGACTTGGGCACCTTGAACTTCGCCAGCCGATCGCCCATGAAGGCTAGCAATTCGGTCTCATCGGCCGCCCCGCCCGGCTTAAGCACGACGCAGGCCCGGCCGACCTCGCCCCATTTCGGATCGGGCAGGCCGATGACGGCGCACATGAGCACGTCGGGATGCTGGTAGAGCACCTTCTCGATCTCGGCCGGGTAGACGTTCTCGCCGCCGCTAATGTACATGTCCTTTTTGCGGTCAACGATGTAGAAATACCCCTCGGCGTCGTACCGAGCGATGTCGCCGGTATGGAAGTAGCCGCGCTCGTCCACGGCCGCGGCGCTGGCCGCCGGGTCGCCGAAGTAGCCGGAGCAGTAACTTGGCCCCTTCAGCACCAGCTCGCCCTCTTCGTCCGCTCCCAGGAAGCGGTTGTCGTCGTCGACGATGCGGGCGTCGACGTAGAAGTTCGGCCGGCCGATGCTGCCCGCCTTGCGGATGGCGTCCTCGGGCGCCAGGGCAAAGATGCCCGGCCCGAACTCGGTCATGCCGAACCCCTGCTTGAAGCGAATACCCTTCTCTCGCGTGTACTGCTCCACCAGCGGCACCGGCAGCGGCGCGCCGCCGGATGTGCAGAAGCGCAGCGAGGACAGGTCGGCCGCGGTCCAGTTAGGAGCCTGGGCGATCATCTGGTACATCGTCGGCACAGCCCCGAAGATGGTCACCCGCTCGCGCTCGATCAGCTCCAGCACCAGCGCCGGATCGAACTGGCGCATCAGGATCGTCGTGCCGCCAAAGATCATCTGCGGCAGGGTGTAAACGAACAGGCCGCCAGTGTGGAACATGGGAAAGACGTTGAGGTAGACGTCGTCATGGGTGACATCGTGGATAACGGTATTGAGCGTGTTCCAGGCGATCATCCGGTGCGACACCTGGGCCGCTTTGGGCAGGCCGGTCGTGCCGCCGGTGAAGATCAGCGCGGCGATGTCCTCAGCTTCCAGGTCGTCGGTCGTCACCGGCGTGGCCGGCGATGCCTGGATCGCTGTCTCGAAATAGGCGCTGTCGCCCGTGCCGCTGCCCTCGGTGTGCAGGTAGTGGCCGATGGCGTAGGCCCGGCCGCGCAGCAACGCCTGCAATTCGGCCACATGGGGGCGCACGTCATCGGAAAAAATGAGCACTCTGGGCGTCGTCTGGGCCACGATGCCGGCCAGTTCCTGCGGGTGGAGCCGCCAGTTCAGCGCGGTATGGATGGCCCCCAGCTTGCCGCAGGCGAAGAACGCGTCCAGATGCTCCACGCCGTCGTGGGCCAGGATGGCCACCCGATCGCCTTTACCGACGCCGGCCACATCGCGCAACCAGTTCGCCAGGCGGTTGGCGCGCTGGTTTATCTGGCGGTAAGTCAGCCGCCATTCGGGCGTCTTGCCGGTATCGATGATCGCCAGGCGGTCGGGCGAGTAGAGTTCTCGCCGCGCCAGATAGTCGCCGATGTACATGGCTCCCCCTCTCAGTGGGTCCA
>JAACJX010000459.1 GCA_014237545.1 Ardenticatenia bacterium
TTGCCCAAGTCCGGTTCATAGAGTACACATAGGCAAGGGACGTGTCAAAGCAACGGCAAATCCCTGGTTGGAGAGGAAAAATTCGAGACTGAACAATGAAACGAACCGCAGTTCTATTCGATATGGACGGCCTGATGGTCGATACGGAGCCACTGGCGCGGCAAGCCTGGGAGCGCGTGGTGTCGCCCTATGGCATGGGGATAGATGATGGGCTGTATGGGCAGATGCTCGGCCGCCGCACGGCCGAGAGCGCCCAACTGGTGCTCGACGCGCTACGTCTGCCGGTTGATCGCGACGAGTTGGTTCGCCGCAAGACGGACGAGTTCCTGGCCAGCATCGATGGCGGCGTGCCGGTCATGCCCGGCCTGTGGGCGCTGCTGAAGCAAATCGAGGCACTAGGACTGCCGTGGGCTGTGGCCACATCCACACCGCGGGCGGTGGCTGAGATCGTCCTGGGCCAGCTGGGCGTGACCGGGCGCTACCGGGCGCTGGCCTGCGGCGACGAGGTGGTCCACGGCAAGCCCGCGCCCGATATCTTTCTGCTGGCCGCGGCGCGGGTCGGCGCGCCCCCGGCGGCCTGCCTGGCGCTGGAGGACTCGGCCGCAGGCTGCGCGGCGGCGGCCGCGGCGGGCATGCGCGTCGCCGCGATCCCCACGGAGCTTACCCGCGATGAAACGTTCGCCTGCGCCTATCGCCGCTACCCGTCGCTGGCCGCGGTGGCCGCCGATCTGGAGGCGCTGCTGGCGGAAGAATCCGCAGATTTCGCAGATGGCACAGATTTTGGCGAGCCAAACGTGTGATCTTGCGTGAGTCCGGATCATCCGCGTTCCATTCCGATAGAAGAGGTAACCACAGATTTCGTCGATCAGAGAGAAAAAATCTGCGCAATCTGTGTAATCTGCGGATCAACTTTCTGAATCAAACCAGCCTGTGGATTCCCTCTCACCATTTGCCAGTTGACGCGCCCTATGTTATACTATCATCCACGACAGTCTGGAGATTTACCGACAGAAAAGTGGGCCACCCCACTTTTTTTGTTTCTAGTGTCGTGATTTTCGATAGCGCAAGGTCGTATAAAAACTGAATAGGTTGAACAAGTTCTATGAAGAGCGAATTTATCCTGGCTTTCAACGAAATATGTGAGTCACGGGGTCTCCCCAAAGAGGACGTCTTCGAAGCATTGAAGACGGCCCTTGTTTCCGCTTACCGGCGTGACGCCAATCTGAGCAGTAACCAGGCGGTTACGGTGGAGATTGACCCGCGCACGGGCGAGCCGACCATCTTCACCGAGAAGGAGGTCGTCGACGACGTGCTCGATGACCGCACCGAGGTGACGTTGACCGCCGCGCGCAAGGAAGGCCATACCGATGCCCAGCTGGGCGACGTGGTCATGGTCGACAGCACCACCGAGCACTTCGGCCGCATCGCCGCCCAGACCGCCAAGCAGGTGTTGCTNCAGCGCGTCCGCGAGGCCGAGCGCGAGCACCTGTTTGAGGACTTCTCCGGCCGCGAGGGNGAGCTNGTNAACGGCACGGTGCAGAGCATCAGCGGCCAGCACATCACCATCGGCCTGGGCCGGACAGAAGCGATTTTGCCCAAGAGCCAGCAGGTGCAGGGCGAGCGCTATCGCGCGCACGACAAAATTCGCGTCTACGTTCTGGAAGTCCGCCGCACCAGCCGCGGGCCACAGATCGTCGTCAGCCGCAACCACCGCAACTTGTTGCGCCGCTTGCTGGAGCTGGAAGTGCCGGAGATCTACAACGGCCAGGTGGAGATCAAGAGCATCGCCCGCGAGGCGGGCCAGCGCTCGAAGGTAGCTGTCCAGGCGCTGCAGCACGGCGTCGACCCCGTCGGCGCGTGCGTNGGCATGCGCGGCGTCCGCATCCAGAGCATCGTCCGCGAGCTGAATGATGAGAAGATCGACGTCATCGAATGGGATGCCGACCAGCGCGTGTTCATCGCCAAGGCGCTCAGCCCGGCGCGTGTGTCCCACGTGTTCCTGGAAGAGCATCCGGAAGAGGGCAAGACGGCCGTGGTCATCGTGCCCGATGACCAGCTATCGCTGGCTATCGGCCGCGAGGGACAGAATGCCCGCCTGGCCGCCAAGCTGACCGGCTGGCGCATCGACATCAAGAACCTCACCGAGGCGGCATCCGAGTCGCTCAACAACCTCGATCACCCGATGGTCGACCCGCGCCTCGCCAAGGATGAAGTCTTCCTGAACCAGATACGCAATATCCTGGACAAGAAGCAGATGGGCCGCCCCGTTACNGCCGAGGATTACCTGACGCTCGACCGGCTTGTGGCCAGCGTCGAGGGGCGCATCATCGCCGACCGCGCNCAAAAGTACGAAGTTGTTCGCCGCGAGCGGGCCGAGTTGCGCAAGCGCGTGCCCGAAGAGGCATGGCAGCAACCGCTGGATGTGCTCGATTTGCCGGGCCGCATTCACAACCTGCTGCTGGATACGAACGTCAACACCGTGGGTGACTTGATCTACATCCTGGAGATGGGTGACGATTACTTCCTGAAGCTGCGCGGCCTGGGCGAGAAGGCGCTGGAGACAGTCAAGGAGACTCTGGCTGCTTACCAGAAGGAGCAAATCGACGCTTTGATCGTGGCCGAAACCGAAGGCGTGGTCGAGGTCGATGAGGAAGTGGCCGAAGCATTTGCGGACGAAGAAGAAGTCACCATCGTCGAGGAAGTGCCGCTGGTCGAGCGCGTCATGGACGTGGAAGACATGGAGACGTCCGTGCCGGAGATGGACTTCGCCGACGCGGAAGCTGACGTCTTCGCCACGGATGAGGAAGTCGAAGAGGGCGAGATCGCCGGCGTGCTGGAGCCCGAAGAGGTTCTGCCAGAGGTCGAGGAGACGCTGACGCCGATCGACGATCTGTCGCAGACCATCTTCGTGGAAGAAGAGAAACCGGTGAAGCCGGAGCCGAAGAAGAAGCCCGGCGTCGTCGTCGTGCGGCCCACAGCCGAGGAANCGGCCGCGGCCGAGGAAGAGTCCAAGCGCAAGAAGCGCAAGGGCCAGGCCCTGGTCTATAACGAGGAACTGGATCAGGTCGTCGTCAAGCGCAAGCGCAAGAAGGGCAGCCCCGGCTGGCTCGATGAGGATATCGACCTGGACGACCTTTAGGATTGGATAATGACCGGCAAGCAGCCAGGACGCGCGGCGCGACACGTGCCGCAACGAACGTGCATTGTCTGCCGTCGCCAGTTTGACAAGCGACGGCTGACGCGCGTGGTGCGCACGCCCCCGACGTCCCCGTCGGATCGTGGCGGCGTCCTGGTTGACCCGACCGGCAAGCGCAGCGGCCGTGGCGCGTATTTGTGCGACCAGGCCGCCTGCTGGGACAAGGTCATTCGCCATCCCGGCATTTTAAATCAGGCGCTCAACGCGCAGGTGAGCGAGGCGGAATTAGCGGCAATTGCCGCTGATCCGCGCCGCCCGGCCGCAGTCGAGGTAGAATTAGATAATTAAACACGCTTATATTAATTCGCGGGGTTTTCATCGCAATTATNTAGGGAAGCGCCCCCCAGGCGGCGAGCGGGAAGGCAGAGAGTATGGCAGAGACAAAGACACTAATTGAGATTCCGGCATTTATCACGGTCCGCGAATTGGCCACGATGATGGGCGTCAGCCCGATCAACGTCATCAAGGAGTTGATGGCCAACGGCATCATGGCCAACATCAACCAGCAGATCGACTTCGACACGGCCGCCATCGTCGCNGGCGAGATGGGCTTCGACGTGACCGCGCAACAAGAGGCGGTCGTCGAGACGGTCGAGGAAGAGGAAAAAACCGGCTGGCGCAAGGTATTGGCCGAAGAAAGCGCCGCCAATCTGCAACCGCGNCCGCCCATCGTCACGATGCTGGGCCACGTCGATCACGGCAAGACGTCGCTGCTCGACGTGATCCGCCAGGCAAACGTGACCGAGGGCGAGGCCGGCGGCATTACCCAGCACATCGGTGCTTACCAGACTGTGAAGGACAACCGGCTGATCACCTTCCTGGATACTCCGGGCCACGAAGCGTTCACCGCCATGCGCGCCCGCGGCGCCCAGGCGACCGATATCGCCATCCTGGTCGTGGCCGCCGATGACGGCGTNATGCCGCAGACACGCGAGGCGGCCGACCACGCCCGCGCCGCCGGCGTACCGGTCATCGTCGCGCTGAACAAGATCGATCTGGCCGGGGCGCGCCCCGACCGCGTGAAGCAGCAACTGTCCGACATGGGCCTTGTCCCCGACGACTGGGACGGCGACACGATGGTCATCCCCGTTTCGGCCCGCGAGAAGCTGGGCATCGATGACCTGNTGGANGCGATCCTGCTGACGGCCGAGGAAGTGNACCCCCGCGCCAACCCCCAGGCGACNGCGTCGGGCACCGTGCTCGAGGCCAAGATCGAGCGTGGCAAGGGGATTATGACCACTGTGCTGGTGCAAAATGGCACCCTGCACGTGGGCGACACCCTGCTGATTGGTGATCATCACGGCAAGATCAAGTCGATGTTCGACTATATGGGCCGGCGTGTGAACGAGGCCGGGCCGTCGTCGCCGGTCGCGGTGTCCGGGCTCGATGGCATCCCCGTCGCCGGCGAGCAGTTCCACGTGGTCGATAGCGAGAAGCTCGCCCGCAAGATGATCGAGGACGCCAGGGAAGAGGCGCGAGTCACGCCGACCGCCCGCGGCAAATCGACGACGCTGGATGAGTTCTTCGCCCGCCTGCAAGAGGGCGAGACCAAGACGCTTAACCTCATCGTCAAGGCTGACGTGCAAGGCTCGCTGGAGCCGATCGTCACGTCTTTGCAGCGGCTGAACGGCGGCGAAGAGGTCGAACTGGAGATCCTGCGCGCGGCCACCGGGCCCATCACCGAAAGCGATGTTATGCTGGCGTCGGCTTCGGATGCGATCATCCTGGGCTTCAACGTGGAAGCCGACCCGATCGCTCGCAACTCGGCCGCCGTCGAGGAAGTGCAGATCCGCACCTACCAGATCATCTACAAGCTNATCGAAGATGTCGAGAAAGCGATGAAGGGCATGCTGGCGCCTACCTATGAGGACGTGGTCATCGGCCGCGCCGAGGTNCGCCAGGTGTTCAAGATCCGCAACGTGGGCAGCATTGCCGGCAGCTACATGCGCACCGGCGAAGGCCGTCGTAATGCCAAGGCGCGCGTCATTCGCAACAGCCGCCTGCTCCACAGCGGCCCGGTCAGCAGCCTGAAGCACCTTTCAGACAACGTGCGCGAGGTGAAGGCGGGCTTCGAGTTCGGCGTCAGCCTCGACGGTTGGAACGACTTCCAGCCGGGCGACATCATCGAGTTCTTCGTCACCCAGCGAGTTGAGTCGTAACGATGAGCAAGATTAGACAAGAACGGACGGCCGAGCAGATCCAGATCATCCTGAGCGAGCTCTTCCTCAAGGAAGTGAGCGACCCGCGGCTGGAAGGCGTCACCGTCACCGAGGTGCTGATCGACCGCGAACTGCAGCACGCCAACGTGTACGTTAACGCGCTGGGCGACGACGCGCGCGAGAAGGAAGTCATGGACGGGCTACAGAGCGCGTCGGGCTTTCTACGCGGCCAGGTCGCCCAGCGGCTTGATCTACGCTCCGCGCCGATCATTCACTACCACTGGGACCCGCGCCTGCGCTACGCCGAAGAGGTGAACGATCTGCTCGATCGGCTCAACATCCAGCCGGCGGAGAGCGACGCGGGCGACAAGCCGGCCGAAGAGTAGGCGCGTGATCCAGTTCGCCATTGAAAAGGCCAACCGCGTGTTGGTCATTGCCCATGTGGACCCCGACGGCGACGCCATCGGCTCGCTGACTGCCGTGGGTCAGGGCTTGCAGCAACTGGGCAAGCGCGTGATGTTGGTCTGCGACGACAACGTGCCGCCGCGCTTCCAGGGGCTGCCGCTGGCCAATGAGGTGCGGCGCGCGCCCAACACCGAGATCCCTTACGATCTGGTCATCGCCGTGGATTGCGCCGACCAGTCGCGCATGGGCTGGGCCTACGACGCCCTGCCCGACCCCAAGCCGACGCTGGCCAACATCGACCATCACATCACCAACACTCGCTTCGGCGCGTTCAATATTATCGACCCTGACGCCAGTTCCACGGCCGAAATTCTTCATCGTTTTCTGCCGGAGATCGGCGTAGAGATGACGCCGGGCATCGCCGAGAGCCTGCTGACAGGCATCGTGACCGATACCATGGGCTTCCGCACGACGAACGTGACCGCGGCCACGTTGCGCGCCGCAGCCGATCTGGTGGATGCCGGCGGCGATATCGCCACCATCTCCCTGCTGGCGCTCCATCAAAAGCCGTTCACCACGGCCAAGATGTGGGGCATCGGTCTGGCCCGCATGCAGTTGGAGGACGGCCTGCTCTGGACGAGCATCTCTCGCGAGGATATGCAGGTCGCCGGAATGAACGGCAATCCCAACAGCTCCGGGCTCGTCAATTTTCTGGTCGACGTCGATACCGCGGTGATGGGCATCGTCCTGACCGAAACGCTCGACGGCGACGTCCGTGTGACGATGCGCGCCCAGCCGCCCTACAACGTGGCCGAGGTGGCCGTGCAGTTCGGCGGCGGCGGCCATGCCCTGGCCGCGGGCTGTGCCCTCACCGGCCCTTTGGAGCAGGCCGAGGCGCGCCTCGTCGCCGCATGCCGCGAGGCCATCGACCGCCAGCGCGCCCTCGCCCCCGCCCGCGCGTGACCCTCTCCGGACTTCTCGTCATCGACAAGCCTGTCGGCCCCACGTCCCACGACGTGGTNGGGCGCGTGCGCCGCGCCGCGGGAACCCGTCGCGTGGGCCACGCCGGCACGCTCGACCCGCTGGCCAGCGGCGTGCTGCTGGTCTGCGTCGGCCGGGCCACGCGCCTGGCCGAGTATCTTGTCGGGCTGGACAAGGGGTACGAGACAACAATCCGCCTGGGCCAGACCACCAACACGTACGACGCCGAGGGCGAGGTGACGGCCGAGCGGCCGGTTGAGGTCGATGCCGCCGCGATTGTCGCCGCGCTCGATGCCTTTCGCGGCTCCATCCGCCAGCGCGTGCCCCCGTTCTCGGCCGTCAAACGCGACGGCCAACCCCTGTACAAGAGCGCCCGCCGCGGCGAAGCGATCGACCTGCCGGAGCGCGAGGTGACAATCCACGCGCTCGACCTTCTGGCCTACGAGCCGCCCCTACTGACCCTGCGCATGGCCGTCTCATCCGGTACCTACGTCCGCTCGCTGGCCCACGACCTGGGCCAGGCGCTGGGCTGCGGCGGGCACGTGGTCGCCCTGCGGCGAACAAGCGTGGGGCGATTTGCGGACAGCCGGGCCATCGCGCTCGATGAACTGACGCCCGACACGTTGCGTGGCCACTTGCTGCCGCCCGCGGCGGCCGTCGCTCATCTGCCACGGGTCGAGTTCGACGAAGCGGCGGCGGCTGAGTTAGGCTTTGGGCGGCGCGTGCCGGCCCCGGCCAACAGCCCCGCCGGCGACACGGCCGCGTTCAGCCCGGATGGCCATTTGCTGGGCATTGTCGCCGTCGAGGCGGGCGAGTGGCGCGCCCGGAAGATGCTGAACGCCGGTGACGACTGACCGAAGCGCGCTCAACTCCCTGCTTTTCTCGCCATCTGATACAATTCCCTGCGTTGTGGAATGTACCTATGACCCAATCCTACGTTCGCGTCTCCCATCTCAGTGAGGTCGATCACAAACAGCCCACCTGTGTCGCCATCGGCTCCTTCGACGGCGTGCACCTCGGTCACCAGGCCCTTCTGCGGCGCATGGTGGCCCGCGCCCGCGNNGNGGGCATGCGCGCCGCCGCGTTAACCTTCTTNCCCCATCCGCGCCGCGTGCTCCANACGNTGCCGCCGCGCTTCTACCTGACGACGCTCGACGAGCGCGTGCGGCTACTGGGGGAGTTGGGCATTGACCTGATCATTACCCACCCGTTCGACGATGAAGTGCGCCACATCCGCGCCGCTGAGTTCGTCGATCAACTCATCGAAACACTCTACATGAAGGAATTATGGGGCGGCAATTTCGCCCTCGGCTACCAGCGCGAAGGGGATGTGCCGTTTCTGCGTCGACAGGGGGAGCTGAAGGGGTTCACGGTGGAGACGCTTCAATCGCCGGTGCTCTTCGACGGCGGGGTGGTCAGCAGTCGCCGCGTGCGCGCCGCGCTGGAGGCAGGCGAGATGGACGAGGTCACCGGCTGCCTCGGCCGCTTCTTTTNCGTGCGCGGGCCGGTGGTGAAGGGCGACCAGCGCGGCCGGACGCTGGGTTTCCCNACGGCCAACATCGCCGTGTGGGACGAGTTGCTGCTGCCGGCCCATGGCGTCTATGCCACTTACCTATGGCTGGGCGGCGAGCGCCTGCCGGCGGCGACCAACGTCGGCGTGCGGCCGACGGTCGATGGGCTGAAGCTGACCGTTGAGGCCCATATCCTCGATTTTGACGCCGACATTTATGGCAATGACGTGCGGCTGGAGTTCGTGCGGCGCATCCGGCCGGAGATGAAGTTCGCCGGGCTCGACGCGCTACGGGCGCAGATCGCGGCCGATGTGGATGAGGTAAGGCGGGAGACGTAGGTCGAGCTACTTTGCCGCAGCCCATACCTCGGCAACCGGAACAGTGAAGCCGGTAAGAAGCGCTGATGTAGCCAGACCCCCGGCGCTGAAGCGGCCGTGTTCGATGTAATCGTTGTCTTTCAACCGCAGAACGATTATCACTTCATCCTGAGGATCTACGATCCAGTATTCGGGGATGCCGGCCAGAGCGTAGTCGCGACGCTTGCGAACAAGGTCACGGTCGCGATCAGCCGGGCTACCCCTGACAACCTCCATGACCAAGTCCGCGCATCTGGGATATTGGCCGGCCGCTTCTGCTACGCGTTCCGATGATAAAAAAAGACATCAGGCTCGCGATATTCGCCACGGCCCAGCCGAACAGGTACAGGCGCGAAATAGACCTTCCCCAATTGATGCGTCACGATAAAGGCTTTGAGCAATTCATACAAATAGGAAACAATATCCTGCTGGGCCATTGTCGGCATAGGGGGAAACTCCAGATAGCCATTTGAAAACTCAACAAGCCGCCCAGTGTCGAGCGAAAGATATTCATCTTCCGTCCACGTGCCTTGATATGGGAAGATGTGAGCCAGCTCCCAGACGGGTTCGCCAACCTCAGTGTCCTTTTGGTGAATCATGAGAATCCTTTTTCGCGCGTGACCTTAATCCGATTATACTGTACTGCTCCTCCTGGAGGCTTCGACCTCAGAAATAAATCTAATGTATCTGCACCGGATCCTTAATCGCCCCCCGGTCGAAGAGGTGGTCGTCGTACCCCTCGTCCAGACCTTCCGGGGCGGTCGTCTTCTCGATCTTGACCGCCGAGTTCTTGTAATCCGGGATCTTGGCCTGCGGGTCAATGCGGTCGAGCGTCAGCGTGTTGGCCGCGGCCTCGGCGAAGTGGAACGGGACGAAGACCGTACCCCGCGGCGAGCGGCCGGTGACCAGCGCCCGCAGCGTGATCGCCCCGCGCCGACTGCTGACCTTGATCCAGTCGCCGGTGATGAGGCCGAGCGCGGCCGCGTCGTCGGGGTGCACCTCGCACACCGCTTCAGGGTAGACGTCTTCCAGGCGCGAGCGGCCGGTCATCGTGCTGCCGCTCCAATGATAGAGCACGCGGCCGGTGGACAGGTTGAACGGATATTCGGCATCGGGCTGCTCGGAGTTCGTGCCGTACTGCACCTGCCAGAACTTGCCCTTGCCGCGCGGGAATTCGTCGGCGAAGAGGAAGGGCGTGCCGGGGTGG